>JAJRDJ010000366.1 GCA_028678445.1 Methylococcaceae bacterium | reverse complement strand
GTACCGGTGGCGCTAGCCTTCATCTTCGGGGCTTTCGTGATCATCTGGGCCGAGCGGCGGCCCCACAAAATCCGGATTGAAACGGTGGAGCAGATGAGCGGCCTGGATGCCCTGAAAATGGGCATCGCCCAAGCCTTCGCGCTGATTCCGGGCACCTCCCGTTCGGGCGCCACGATCATCGGTGGACTCATCATCGGCCTCTCGCGCAAGGCGGCCACCGAATTTTCGTTCTTTCTGGCCATACCCACACTGATCATTGCCACGCTCTATGAGCTTTACAAGGAACGGGCGCTGCTCAACTTCCAGGACATCGATATGTGGGTGCTCGGCTTTATCTCGGCCTTCGTCTCGGCATTTCTCTGTGTCCGCTGGCTGCTGCGCTACATCTCCAGTCACGATTTCACGATCTTCGCCTGGTACCGCATCGTCTTCGGACTGACGGTCATCGCCACCTGGCAACTGGGGCTGGTGGACTGGACGCAGCCCTGATCAACCGGAACGCCGGGATGCATCCTGAATTTCCGCAAGACCCTGATCTCATCTATTTGAACCACGCCGCCGTGGCCCCCTGGCCGCGACGCACCGCCGAGGCCATCCGCGGTTTTGCCGAGGAAAATGTTCAGCGCGGCGCGGCCCATTACCCGCGGTGGATGACCCGCGATGCGGCACTGCGTCGCCAGCTCCAGGCCTTGCTGAATGCGCCCTCCGTCGATGGCATCGCCCTGGTCAAGAACACCTCCGAAGCCATCTCGTTCGTCGCCAGCGGCCTGGAATGGCGGGAGGGCGACAACATTGTCTCCAGCGACGAGGAGTTTCCCTCCAACCGCATTCCTTGGGAGGCATTGAAAATCCAGGGTGTCGGCTTCCGGGAAGCCCGCCTGGCGGGCGCGGACGATCCCGAGCAAGCCCTGTTTGATCTGGTTGACAGCCATACCCGGCTGATCGCCATCAGCTCGGTCCAGTACGCCTCCGGCTTGCGCCTGAATCTGGCTCGAATCGGCGAGTTCTGTCAGGCACGCGGCATCCTCTTTCTGGTGGATGCCATCCAGAGCCTCGGTGCGCTGAAGGTGGACGTGCAGGAATGCCAGGCGGATTTCGTCATGGCGGACGGCCATAAATGGCTGCTGGCGCCCGAAGGGCTGGGCGTCTTTTATGTGTCGGCGCGGGGCCGCGAACGGGTCAAACCGACGCAATACGGCTGGCACATGGTCGAAAAATCAGGGGATTATGATCACCGTGATTGGCAGATTGCCCGCTCAGCCAAGCGGTATGAATGCGGCAGCCCCAACATGCTCGGGATTCACGCCCTCTCGGCCAGCCTGTCCTTGCTGCTGGAAACCGGCATCCCGGCCATCGAAGGCGCCATACTCGGGCATACCGAGCGCCTGATCAGGCTCATCGCCCAGCATGGAACCCTGGAACTGATGTCATCCCGGCGACCAGACCTGCGCTCCGGCATTGTCGTATTCCGGCATCAATCCGTGCCCAACGCCGAGTTGTGGAGCCATCTGAAGCGCCACGGTGTCATCTGCGCCCTGCGGGGTGGTGGTATCCGCTATTCGCCCCACTTCTATACGGAGGATTTGGCGCTGGAACGCGCCGTGGTACTGGCGGCAAGCGTGTAAGAACAATCGGGCGGCGCGCTCAGCGCCTTGCCGTCGAAAACAGCGTATAGAAATTGCGGGTGGTAATCTCCGCCACTGCTTCGGCGCTGATCCCCCGCAAAGCGGCCAAACACTCCGCCACATAACGCACATAGGCCGGATAATTCGGCCTCCCGCGCTTGGGGATGGGCGCAAGATAAGGTGAATCCGTCTCGACCAGCAGGCGATCTTCCGGCACCTGTCTGGCCACCGACTGAATCTGCTCGGCATTCCGGAAGGTCAGGATGCCGGACAAGGAGATATAGAAATTCATCTCCAGCGCCGCCCGTGCCGTCTCCCAGTCCTCCGTGAAGCAATGGAGAACGCCGCCGACCGCCGCGGCCCCCTCTTCCCGCAAAAGCCGCAAGGTATCGGCTCGCGCATCCCGGGTATGGATGATCAGCGGCTTGCCCGCCTGGAGCGCCGCCCGAATGTGCGTTCGAAACCGCTCCTGCTGCCAGCTAAGGTCGCCCTCACTCCGAAAATAGTCCAGTCCCGTTTCGCCGATCGCCACCACTCTGGGGTCGCGGGCCAGTTCCACCAGTTCATCAACCGAAGGTTCATGGCCGTCCTCCTCGTTCGGATGCACGCCTATGGACACGGAAATTTCGGGATGCGGCTCGACCAGTTCGCGCATGCGCGGATATTTCTCAAGGTTTATCGAGACGCACAACAGGTGATCGATGCCGTGGTCGACGGTCTCGCGGACGCAGCGCGAGAAATCATGCCCATACGGGGCGAGGTCCAGACGATCGAGATGACAATGGGAATCAACCAGCATGGGAATGGGCAATATGATGATGGGGTTGATGCCTGCTCCGGGGATGCTTCCGGGCCAGCCGCTCACCCGATATGGGAAGAATGGCGTCTCCGGAGAGCGCCTACTTGATCAGCATCACTGGAATATCGCTGAGCTGTATCACCTTAGTGGCCACGGAACCCAGCAGCAAGGAGGCGAATTGCCCCAGTCCACGGGTGCCCATCACGATCTGGTCGCACTGCTGATCGTGGGCAAACCGCACAATCACCGTTGGCGGGTCGCCCACGCTGATGTGGAAAGTATAAACAATGCCTGCCCCGTCCAAAGTGTCCCTCACGGCTTGCAGTGCCTTTATGCCCTCGTCGTGATGATAATCACGCATCTGCTCGCTGCTCAGGAACATGCCGACCTCCCCATGCAGCGGATACTGCACATTGAGGAGATGGAGCTCGACGGGCTCCGCCAACCGACCCAGCCATTTGACGAGATAATCGGCCAGGCGGAGGGAGTTCTCGGAACCATCCACGGGTACCAGTAGTTTCAGCATGTCATATCTCCTTCGAGGAACGGGGGTTGCGGCGGGGCTGCTCGTCCTCGCGAGCCAGGTCGACGAATTCCGGTACGATGCCTGCGGCGGCCGGGCGGCCAATCACCCATTTCCCCAACACGACTACCCCCACGGCGGCGGTCACCGGCAAGGCGGTATGCAGCCATTCGGCATGGGCCAGCAGCGGCCAGGCCTGCAGGACGGGATCGGTCACCAGCATTTCACCGGCCACATAGCCGAGTATCGCCGCGCCCAGCGTGATAATGACCGGGTAGCGATCCATCAGCCTCAGGATGACGGTGCTGCCGAAAATCACCAGCGGAATACTGATACCGAGGCCCAGCATCAGCAGCAGATTGTCGCCCTTGGCGGCGGCGGCCACCGCCAGCACGTTGTCGAGACTCATCACCAGATCGGC
>JAJRDJ010000365.1 GCA_028678445.1 Methylococcaceae bacterium | reverse complement strand
TTTCCCGCGCCCGCTCCAGGCCAGCCCGCTGATCTGATACAAACCTGGCCCCCGCAGCTTGTAACCGGGCGAGGGCTGCGTGATCAATGATTTCGCGTCCATCAGAAAAGTAAATTGTCGTGCCTTGCCGTCGGATTGCAACTCGGTATATTTCGACGTTTCGTTGCGGGCCATCACCGGATCTTTAGCCAACTGGAGCCGATGCAGCCATTTCACGTTCAGCACCGCCTCCCACCCAGGCAGAATCAGCCGCAGCGGATAGCCGTTTTCCGGGCGGATTCGCTCCCCATTCTGGTATAGCGCGACCAGCGTATCATCCAGCGCCTTTTCGACCGGGATGCTGATGTTCATCGCCGCCGCGTCGGCGCCCTCCGCAATCAGCCAGCGGGCTTCCGGTAGCAAGCCGGCCTCATCCAGCAGGGTGGACAAAGTCACCCCGGTCCATTCGCTGCATGAGGCCAGGCCATGGAAATAGCCCACCGGGGTCTGGATCGGTTCCTCGTGCCAGCCGGCATTGCTGTTACCGCCGCATTCGACGAAGCAGATCCGCGACACCAGCGGATAACGAAGCAGATCCTCGACACTGAAACTCAATGGATTTTTCACGAGTCCATGCAGCCTGAGCCGATGCTGGTCCGGATCGATTTGCGGCACGCCGTTGTGATGGCGCTCGAAATGCAGCCCGCTCGGCGTGATCATGCCTTCCAGTTTGTGCAGCGGCGTCCAGGAGATGCCGTTACCCGGCGCGCCGCTGTTGGCGGAAATCCAGCGGATAGCTTCCTTCTCGTGCAGCGAGGGCTGGCCGTAATTAGTGAATGGAGCACCCGGGGTTTTCATCCAGGCCGGCACCTCCGCTGCCGGGGACTCCATCCCCGCCATCAACAAGCCCGCCCCAGCACCGAGGCTCAGGCCCTGCTTGATAAACAGCCGCCGGTCCAGCAGGCCGCCACCGGCCACGGCTTGCAGCGAATGCGAATGGCAAGGATCGTCATGCTTCATGGTTTGGCACCCCTTTTTAGCGATGATACCTGATCCTTTCCGAGTCAATGAGCTATTGGTTCTCCCAAACGTAGCGCGGGTCCACGGGAATCCAATAGTCGCCCGGATGACGAGAATCGGTTAGATTGAGCGTCCCACGGCAGGGTCAGGCTGGTTCTGCCTACCGATTGATTAACCTCCCTTCGAGGTCTCGAAATGCGCAATTTTGGCTTATTGATGGTCCGGAATATCTGGGTCGCCGGCGCCTTTGCCGGTATTTTCGGGGTGATGGCCCTGCGCTTGCCGCCATTCGCCATCATCAGTTCCGCCCTGGTAGCCCTGGTCGCATTGCGTGAAGGCTGGCAGCGTGGGGCTTTGATGGCAGTCATTGCCGGGGTCATCGTGAGCGGCGGATGGTGGTGGCTGGGTTCGCGTCCGGGTCTGGCGTTTCCACTGGTGTTCGCGCTATGGCCACCATTGCTGTTCATGACCGCCGCTCTGCGCAAATCCGGTACCCAGGGCCCGGCGCTGCTGGTGGCGGGTGGAGTAATGCTGGCCTTCGTGCTGGTCATGCATGTCGTGACCGATGATGTCGTGGCCTTCTGGCATGAATGGCTGAAAAGCGCCGTCGCTTCGGTGCCGGGGGCCACAGTCAAGGGTTTCGAGGAGAACGACACCATTCGACTGATGAATGGGTTCATGGCGCTGTTTTATGGGCTGTGCCTGATGCTGGCCCTGTTGCTGGGCCGCTGGATGCAGTCGATCGTCTTTCATCCCGGCGGCTTTGCCCCGGAATTTCGGCAGCTGACCCTACCGCGCTGGCTGCTACCGCTGGCCGTAGCATTGATCTGGGCGGGCGGCTTGTGGAATAAGATGCTGCTGGCCGATTTGCTGATGATCAGCATCCTCCTGTATTTCTTCGTCGGGCTGGCCGTGATCCATGGCGTGATCGCCGTAAGGGGACTATCCCTGGGCTGGCTGGTACCCGTTTATCTGTTGATCATTTTCTTCCCGCCGCAGGGCCTCGCAGGCCTGGCGTTGCTGGGTGTGGTCGATACCTTTGTGCATTTCCGGGTGCAGCAGGGACGGTCATGAGCGGTGCGGATTTATCGGCGAAGGAAGGCAAGACTAACGGATGATTCCCTTTCGCGATACCGTGCCGCTGGAGCACACGCCCTGGATCACCTGGACGCTGATCCTCGGCAATTTGCTAATGTTCCTCCATGGCCAGAGCCTGGAGCCGGACGATCTGCGATCCTTTCAATATTTACATGGCCTGGTCGCGGCGCGCTACATGCACCCCGACTGGGCGTCCACGTCAGGCTTTCCGGTGGATTACACGCCTCTGGTGACCAGCATGTTCCTTCATGGCAGCTGGCTGCATCTGATCTTCAACATGTGGCTGCTGTGGATTTTTGGCGACAACATCGAGGATCGCATGGGCGGCGTGCGCTACCTGGCGTTTTACCTGATGTGCGGGCTGATCGCCGGCCTCACCCACATGTACGCCAACCCGGTCTCCGTAGTGCCGACCATCGGCGCGTCGGGAGCGATTGCTGGCGTCATGGGGGCATACTTCTTCCTGTTTCCCTACGCGCGAATCGTCATCTGGGTATTTTTCCTGCCTTTGTTCATCGAGGTTCCGGCCATCGCGTTTCTGGGCTTATGGGTAATCATCCAGCTGTACAAGGTAACGACCGGGCTGGGTTCTTCCGCCAGTTACAGCGACGTGGCCTGGTTCGGGCATCTCGGCGGATTCCTCGCCGGCATGTTCCTTTATCGGCCGTTCCTGCTACGGGAACGGCATCGGCTGGGGTCTAGGTATCGCTTCTAGACATCTAGACCACTACCGAAGAACGGAAATTGACCGACGAATTCATCAGCTCGCGGATCTTGACACTGCCCGACCTACCGTAACCAGATAGTTGCAGATTATGTAGTCGACCATGCGAAATCGCTAAACAACTAGGCCCTTTCTAATATCGGCGTAACTTCGCCACCTTTACGTTTTTTCGCCACGTAATTATTCCAACCGAGGACACCCTC
>JAJRDJ010000060.1 GCA_028678445.1 Methylococcaceae bacterium | reverse complement strand
TAAGGACGGGAGCGGCTTCTGGAACGAGCTGCTGATGTCCCCCGTGCAAAACGAACAGGGCGAACTGACTCACTGGATTGGCATCATTACCGACGTCAGCGAGCGTCGCCGAGCCGAGGATGCGCGTCATGAACTGGAGATCGCCCGGCAAATCCAGACCTCGCTGCTGCCCAAGGCGCCGTTGCGGATGGGTAATGTGGAGGTGGCCGGAGTATGCGTGCCCGCCACCCAGATCGGTGGCGATTATTACGATTTCATCTGTCATGGCGAATTCATTGACCTGGTGATCGCCGATGTCTCCGGCCACAGCGTGGCCGCTGCCCTGATCATGGCGGAGATGCGCAGCACCCTGAAGGGTGAACTGCGGCGCAGTCATGCCAGCTCAGTCAGCACGGCGCATTTGCTGCATGCCTTGAACGAGTTGCTCTACGTCGATCTGAATGGGGCGGACCTGTTCATCACCATGTTTTACCTGCGTTACAACCGGAAGACCCGACAGTTGCGCTATTCCAGCGCCGGTCATAACCCGCCCCTGCTGCTCAGGCGGGAGGCACCGGCCTGCACTGAGCTTGACGCTGATGGCCTCATCCTCGGCGTGAGTCGTCATGTGAGCTTCGATGAACGGCAGTTGACCCTGGAGCCGGGGGATCGACTGCTTCTGTACACGGATGGCGTTACCGATACCCAGAACGAACAGGGCGAGTTTTTCGGCGAGCATCGACTTTGCCAAGCTTTCACGGCGCAGCGTGCACTCTCGCCGGAGGTCTCCCTGGAAAACCTGCTGGATATTCTGCGGGAGTTTCGTGGTGCGGGTCAGTTCCTGGATGATGTCAGTATGGTGGTGCTTGTGGTCAACTGACGGCCAAACCTCCGGGGATGCAAGGAATTATCCTGCGATTGCTGACTATGTAAGGGATTTTCGCCCGTCCCGCCCGGGTTGCGGATCACTTCACGGATTGGATCGCCTATACCGGCGACGGACATAAGGGGACTTCAAATCATAATTATCCGCCCATGCCCTTCGGCTTCGCTCAGGAGAGCCTTCGGCAGGCTCACCACGAAGGGTTAGGTTACTGAATTTTTATGGATTACAGCTTTTCGAAGTGCACTTTTTCTAGATTCCCATAAAACCACTCAACCAGACCTCCTCAGCACACCTGTATGACAAACCTCATTCTCGGTTTCATTTTCCTGATCATCCTGACAGGCTGTTCCCAATCCGAATTGGACGCCCAGTCCTATGAACCCGATTATTCCCAGGGGATGGCAGTCTATGAGGGGCAGTGCGGCCGTTGTCATGATAGCGGCAAAAAGAACGCGCCCTCGATCAAGGATCCCGAGGAGTGGGATATTCAGACCCTCATGCGCCCCGGCATTGTTGGCCAGCATTCCAGCATGCGTCTTCTCCACGGTCCCAGTCAGACCCGGCTCTCCCAATATGACGAGGCCGATGTCTTGTACTACATTCGCCAGGAGATTGGTGACCGGGAGGAGAGCTACTAGAGTAGTGCCGCCGCATGGCATCCAGGTCGCCGATAGCCCCAGCGTGGCAAGGGTGTCCTGGAAACTGTTCTTCCCTATGATCCGGCTCAGAACTCCTTGAGAAAGGCCATGGCCGCTGAGCCGTCGCCCACGCGGAGGGTCAACGCTGCAGGAAAAGGCGGCGCCAGGGGCACTGCCTCGTAAGCCAGAACCAGCGCCCGGGCGTGCGGCAGGGAGCGCGGCGTGAAATAGATGCTGAAACCGGCGTTCCCGGACTTGCGGGCGCTGAGCATGGCCATGCCCAAGGGCGCGTTGGAGGCAAAATAAATCTGGCGGAAGGCGCCTTCGATGACATCGGCCTCCCCGCCTTCAAACTCTTCGCGGGACAGGTCGATTCGATACCAGAGGGATTCGTGGGGAATGTCCGTGGATAGGGGTGACATGGTTGGTTGCGGGATCTGGTTATACGGTGTGACATGAGAGTTTACCGAAAGCCCATGCGGGTAGTCAGCGCGTTTTTTGGACGCTTGCCGCAATGACTTGCTATGCTTCCAGTCATGCCTTTCGCTTCGGGCAGTCGGCTGGATGGCCTCTTTGCCTGAATATGCAGCTTTCTTCGATTGGTTCCACCTCAGGAAATCTTATGTTCGAACCTTCAACCTTGAATGACCTGGCCAAGCGACTGGCCGGAGCCTTGCCCGGCGATATCCAATTACTTAAAGCCGATATGGAAAAAACGTTCCAGGCCATCCTGCAAGCCTCGTTCAGCCGCATGAATCTGGTCAGTCGCGAGGAATTCGACGTCCAGCGGAGTGTGCTGGCTCGGACCCGCGAACAACTGGAAGCCATGGAGGCCCGGATAACTGAACTGGAGCAGCAGATTCTCGAACGCTGACCCGCCCACGGTCAGCGCAAGATGTCGCTCGCCATCGTCTACACCCGGGGCCGGCAAGGGATATCGGCTCCGCTGGTGACGGTCGAGGTGCATATTTCCAATGGGTTGCCGGCGCTCAATATCGTCGGCCTGCCGGAAGCGGCGGTGAAGGAGAGCAAGGACCGGGTGCGCGGCGCCCTGCTCAACTGCAACTTCGAGTTTCCCATGCAGCGGGTCACGGTCAACATGGCCCCGGCCGATATCCCCAAGGAAGGCGGCCGCTTCGACTTGCCCATCGCCCTGGGGATTCTGGCCGCATCTGCTCAGTTGCCGCGCAAGCCCCTGGAATCCATGGAATTTCTCGGCGAACTGTCGCTGGGCGGCGAATTGCGGCCGGTCACGGGTGTCCTGCCGGTGGCCCTGCAGGCGCGTGATGCCGGCCGCTCGCTGGTCGTGCCCACCGGCAATGCCGAGGAAGCCGCATTGGTGGAGGACGCCAGCGTGCTAGCGGCCGGTCATCTGCTGGAAGTCTGCGCCCATATCAACGGCCAGCGCGTGATTCCCTGGACAACATTCCGTCCGGCCGAATCCGGTGGTGACGACCTGCCCGATTTCGCCGATGTGCATGGCCATTACCAGATCAAGCGCGGGCTGGAGATCGCCGCGGCCGGGCGGCACAACCTCCTGATGATGGGGCCGCCCGGCACCGGCAAGTCCATGCTCGCCTCACGGCTGCCCGGCATCCTGCCGCCGCTTTCGGATGAGGAAGCCTTGGAAAGCGCCGCCATCGCCTCGGTAAGCGAAGCGCCGTTTGAACCCCGGCGCTGGCGGCAGCCGCCGTTCCGCTCGCCGCACCACACCGCGTCGGCCCCGGCGCTGGTCGGCGGTGGTGGCAACCCCAAGCCGGGTGAAGTATCGCTGGCGACCAACGGCGTGCTGTTTCTGGATGAATTGCCGGAATTCGACCGCAAGGTCCTGGAGGTCCTGCGCGAGCCGCTGGAAACCGGCACCATCACCATTTCTCGCGCTGCCCGGCAGGTCGACTTCCCGGCCCGCTTCCAGTTGATCGCCGCCATGAATCCCTGCCCCTGCGGCTATCTGGGCGATGCCTCGGGGCGATGCCGCTGCACGCCCGATCAGGTGCTGCGCTATCGCGGGAGGATTTCCGGGCCGCTGGTCGACCGGATCGACATGCATGTGGACGTGCCGCGAGTCCCGCAGGAAATGTTGCGCCTGGGCACGCCCGGCGGCGAGGAAAGCAGCGCCACCATCCGCGCCCGGGTCGTCGCCGCCCGCCAGCGGGCCATGGCTCGCGCTGGCAGGCCCAATGCCTGGCTGACGCCGCCGCAGATCAAGCGCGACTGCCAGCTGAGCGATGACGGCCATCGCCTCCTGGAGCGGGCCATCGACAAACTGGGCCTCTCGCACCGCGCCTACCACCGCATTCTCAAACTGTCCCGCACCATCGCCGACCTGGCGGGCGCTGATGACATCGGCCTCCCACAGCTCAGCGAGGCGATAGGCTACCGGCGGCTGGATCGTTTGTCACGGAGCGCAAAGGCTTGATGGGCATAAAGGACTTCTTCGGAAGCACCCATTTCCCCCTCTGGAAATGGGGGATCAAGGAGGCCTCAACCCGCCTCATGGGGGCGCTAAGCAGCCAGTCTCCTCTACTATCGAGCAATCCCCCCTGCCCCCCTTTTTCAAAGGGGGGAAATGCTTGCGCCTTTCTCATGGAGATGCCTGTTTCCTACCGTGGCCGCATCTACGCCTGGTGTTTGTACAGCGCGTAATCTCCCACCATGTCCCAACTCAACCCCCAACAACAGGCCGCCGTCATCGAGGTGGAGAAACCCCTGCTGGTGCTGGCCGGGGCGGGCAGCGGCAAGACGCGGGTCATCACCGAGAAAATCGCCTACCTGATCCGCCAGGGTCTCCCGGCCCGGCACATCGCCGCCGTCACCTTTACCAACAAGGCCGCGCGGGAGATGAAAACCCGTGTCGGCAAGCTTGTCGATGACCAGGCCATTCGCGGGCTGACGGTGTCGACCTTCCACGCGCTGGGTCTCGACATCATCCGCAGTGAGCATGCCGCCCTGGGTTTCAAGAAGGCTATTTCCATCTTCGACGAGCACGACCGGCTGGTGCTGATCAAGGAACTCATCAAGCACGGCCGGCCGGAATGGGATATCGACCTCGCCGAGCGCTACAGCGCGCAGATCAGCCGCTGGAAAAACCGGTTCCTGCTGCCGGAGCAGGCTGCCAGCAGCGGCGCCGAGTGC
The DNA here is from genome assembly GCA_028678445.1 of Methylococcaceae bacterium. Lineage (GTDB taxonomy): Bacteria > Pseudomonadota > Gammaproteobacteria > Methylococcales > Methylococcaceae > UBA6136. The sequence goes on along the minus strand of JAJRDJ010000060.1, from coordinate 798 downwards.
GTCCCCGGAGCGCTGGATATCTACGAACACTACCTGCGGCAGATGAAATCCTACAACGCCGTGGATTTCGACGACCTGATCCTGCAGCCGGTGCTGCTGTTCCAGGCCCAGCCCGACATTCTGGAAAAATGGCGCAACAAGCTGCGCTACCTGCTGGTGGACGAGTACCAGGACACCAACCTGACCCAATACGAGATGGTCAAGCTGCTGGCCGGCAAGCTGGGCAAGTTCACCGTGGTCGGCGACGACGACCAGTCGATCTATTCCTGGCGCGGCGCGCAGCCGGAAAATCTCGCCCAGTTGCAGCGCGATTTCCCCCGTCTTGAAGTCATCAAGCTGGAACAGAACTACCGCTCCACCCGCCGCATTCTAGGCGTCGCCAACGCGCTGATCGCCAACAATCCGCATGTCTTCGCGAAGCGGTTGTGGAGTGCGCTGGCGCCCGGCGACCCGCTGCGGGTGCTGCATCACAAGGATGAAATCCTCGAGGCGCGGCAGGTCGCCTCGGACCTGATTCACCACAAATTCCGCCACGCCACCCAGTTCAAGGATTACGCCATTCTGTATCGGGGCAATCATCAGCCGCGGGTGTTCGAGACCGCCCTGCGCGAATACAGCATTCCCTACTTCATCAGCGGCGGGCAGTCCGTCTTCGGCTACACCGAAGTCAAGGATATCCTTGCCTACCTGCGCCTGCTGGTTAACCCGGATGACGATGCCGCGTTCCTGCGCATCGTCAACGTGCCGCGCCGGGAAATTGGCCCGACCACGCTGGAAAAGCTCGGCGCCTACGCCAAC
>JAJRDJ010000364.1 GCA_028678445.1 Methylococcaceae bacterium | reverse complement strand
CGGTGTCCCCATACAGGATCAGATCGACATCCAGCGTGCGCGATGAAAATTTCTGACTTTGGCGGGTCCGCCCATGGCGCTCCTCGATTTCGCGACACAAACGGGCGATTTCCCGGGGGTCGCGGTCAGAGTCCAGGGCCACGATCAGATTGTGGAAGGAAGGGCCGGCAAAGCCCACGGCGGCGGTTTCATAGGTGCTCGATAAACGCAGCGGCCCGAAGAGTGTGCGGAGGTCCTTGATCGCGGCCGGTATATGGGTGTCAGGGTCGATATTGCTGCCGATACTCAGGAAAACCTCAGGCATGGTGGTATTTCGCCCCTCGTTCGATTTGGATGCCGACATCGCTGGCGCCGCTGATGGCGCCTTTTTTGTTGAGGGTTAGTCGTACCCAGGGCACGGAAAATTCATCGAGAAGAATGCCGGTGATTTTTTCCGCCAAGGTTTCCACCAGGAAGAATTCGCTTTCTTCGACGAAGGCAATGATCCGCTTCGATACGGCCTTGTAATCGAGCGTATGGCTGATGTCGTCCGTGGCGGCGGCACTCCGGATATCGGTTGCCATTTCCAGATCGATGATGACCGTCTGACGGATTTTCCGCTCCCAGTCATAAATACCGATGACCGTTTCGAGTTGCAGGCCGCGAAGAAAGATGATGTCCATAAATATTTCAATTTAGATCAAGCTTGATGTGGCTTGGTAACATAAGTGCCCTGTTTCTGACAACTATCACGGTGGTATTGTTCTCATGGCAATCTGGCTAATGGTTCCCTTGGCGTACTTATTGGGGTCTTTGTCTACAGCGGTAATCGTTAGCCGGGCGGCCGGTTTACCCGACCCCCGCGAGCAGGGCTCGAAAAATCCTGGTGCTACCAATGTCTTGCGGCTCGGTGGCAAGAAGGCGGCTGCCATCACTTTGGTTGGCGACGCGCTCAAAGGCTTACTGCCGGTATTGATCGCGAAATATCTCGCGGTCGAGCCGGAGTTGCTGGCGTCAGTCGGCTTGGCGGCGTTCATGGGTCACCTCTACCCCCTTTTTTTTGGTTTCAAGGGCGGTAAGGGTGTTGCCACGGCACTGGGTGTGTTGAGTGGTTTTTCCGGCTGGGTCGGGCTGGCGGTGCTTGGGACCTGGATAGCCATGGCAGGGCTGTTCCGCATTTCATCGTTGGCGGCGCTCACGGCCGCGATGCTGGCGCCAGTCTATGTCTGGTTGCTCCTGTACTCACCGGTGTTGACCGGCGCGGCGCTGACGATGGCTTTGCTGCTCATTTCGCGGCATCGGGCCAATATCGAGCGGCTTCTAAAGGGGGAAGAAAGCCGCATCGGTCATCAGTCTTGATTCGCTGCTTAGCCGGCAGCGGGCGTCAGTTGCGTGATCGGCCAGCGGGGGCGGGCGCTAATTTCGGCTGGTTCATGCTGGCCCGCTAGCAGTCGGTGGCAGCCCGCGAACGCAATCATGGCGCCATTATCACCGCAAAATTCCAATCGTGGAAAATAGGCCAGGCAGCCTTCCACGGCGGCCAGATCACTCAACTTCTCCCGCAACAGCCGGTTGGCGCTGACGCCGCCGGCGACCACCAGGCGCTTGAACCCGGTTTGCCGGAGGGCGCGGCGGGTTTTGATAACGAGAGTATCCACCACCGCTTCCTGAAAGCCCGCGGCGACGTCGGCACGGTCTTCCCGTGTTCCCCGGGTGGCCTCAAGCGTGACCACCGTGTGGGTCTTGAGCCCGCTGAAGCTGAATTCGAGCCCCGGGCGATCGGTCATCGGTCGGGGAAATTTGAACCGGCTGGCGTTACCCTGGTCCGCCAGTTGGGCGATACGCGGTCCGCCAGGATAACCAAGGCCCAGCAGCTTGGCTGTTTTGTCGAAAGCTTCGCCTGCCGCGTCATCCACGGATTCACCCAGTATTGTGTAATGACCGATTTCTGTGACGCCGACCAACTGGGTATGCCCACCCGAAACCAGCAGGGCGAGGAAGGGAAAAGCGGGTGGTTCCGGTTCCAGCAACGGGGCCAGGAGATGTCCCTCCATGTGATGGACGCCCACCGCCGGAATGTTGAGACTGTAGGCCAGGCTTCGGGCGACCGACGCGCCGGCCAGCAAGGCGCCGATCAATCCTGGCCCGCTGGTGTAGGCGATGCCGTCAAGCTCGGCCTTGCCGACCCCCGCTGCCGCGCAAACTTGCCGGATCAGGGGGACCAGCTTCCGGATATGATCGCGCGAGGCCAATTCCGGCACGACGCCGCCGTATTCGGCGTGGGTGTCGATCTGGCTATGCAGGTAATGCGCGAGCAAGCCTTGCGCCGAGTGGTAGATCGCAACGCCGGTTTCGTCGCACGAAGTTTCGATGCCCAGAACCATCATGATGGGTTTTTTGCCTAATCTTGGTAAGAGGGTATAATTATCGGCTTTTATTCGGCCCCGGTTTGCCCGGTTCTATAATGCATTGAATTAACTGAGAATAATTGGAAAGCTTACATGCCCTCGATCAAAATCAGAGAAAACGAACCCTTTGAAATCGCCATTCGCCGGTTCAAGCGTGCCTGCGAAAAGGCTGGTGTCCTGTCTGAGGTTCGTCGCCGCGAGTTCTATGAAAAGCCGACGGAAGAGCGTAAGCGCAAGGCGGCCGCGGCAGTCAAACGGCATCTGAAAAAGCTTTCCCGCGAACGCTTCGCGCTGCAGAATCTCCGCAAGGGTCGGCCGCAAACCGAACGTTAAGACGCGATGAGCGATCTCAAGTCACGTCTGCAGTCCGACATGAAGACGGCCATGAAGGCCGGCGACAAGGACCGGTTGGGAGTGATTCGGCTGATCTTGGCAGCCATCAAGCAGCGCGAGGTGGACGAACGGATCGAGTTGAAGGACGATGCGGTGATCGCCGTACTCGATCGCATGGTCAAGCAGCGCCGCGAGTCCATCAGTCAGTACTCATCCGCCGGGCGGGCGGATTTGGCGGATGTTGAGCAAGCGGAAATTGATGTCATCAAGGCGTATCTCCCTCAGCCGCTGACGGAAGCTGAAATCGACGCACTCATCCAGGCCGCCATCGCAGAAACGGGCGCCGCCGGTGTCAGTGGCATGGGCAAGGTGATGGCTGTGCTAAAGTCGCCGATGCAGGGAAGGTCGGATATGTCAAAGGTGAGCGCTCGGGTGAAAAGCCTACTTGGCGTTTGAAACAGGCACCTGCTCAGGAAATATGGAGTCACTCGATAGCCCCGAGTCGATCATTGATGTAGCAGCGCGCACTTGACGTGTCCTCTGGCGGGCGGCACGTCTGCCCCATAACCTTGTTGGCGATACCCTCATGGCCGGCAAAATTCCCGAGCACTTTATCCAGGATTTGTTGGCCAGAACGGATCTGGTTGATCTCATCGAATCCCGGGTACCACTCAAGCGCTCAGGCAGCAACTATATGGCGCGCTGCCCGTTTCACAACGAGAAGACACCCAGCTTCTCCGTCAATCGCGACAAGCAATTCTATTACTGCTT
>JAJRDJ010000363.1 GCA_028678445.1 Methylococcaceae bacterium | reverse complement strand
TGTCCGCCGGGGCAGGTAAAGGTGTTGCTGGTTGCATCGTAGGTAAAGTCGGCCTTGACCAGTTTACGATCCGAGTCGTCCAGCGGGGTTTTGTGATTTTTTTCGCCTTTGTCGGTGGCGATGTAGGCGTCCACCTCGGCCTGTTCCAGGGCTTGCAGGTTGTTGGCCGAGAAGTAGCCGTTATCCAGGCTCATGTGATCGGGCATCTGATCGGTCGTGTCTTGCAGTGCCTGCAGGGCCGGTTCAACGTCTTGTTTATCGTTGGCGTGTGGACTGATGTGTTGACCCACGAGGATCTGAAAGTCGGCATCGACGCTAATTGGCCCGTTATAGCGGTACTCGAACTGACCGTGCTTGCCCATGATCCGCGCTTCGGTATCGGCAAAGCTGATTTGTTTGCCGTCTTCGATGGCTTTGCCTGGATTGCACTGGGCTTCGCGGGCTTCGAGCGCCTGTTTGGCGGCTTTGATTTTAGCCAACCGATGTTGCTTGAACTGTAAGTCTTCCGGGATTTCGTCGCCGGTTTTGTCGCGATAGGCCTGGTCTTCTTCCTGGTCGCAGCGGCTGGCTTTTTCAATCAGATCATCAATTTCAGCGCAGAGTATTTGTTCCTTTTCTTTGAGTCGCTCATAGCTCATAGCCTTATGTTTTGATGTATTGGCTTTAACTTTGGAGCCGTCCAGGCTGATATGGCCCAAGGATGCCAGCTTCAGCTCCATCGCCAGTTTCACTGTCTGCTTGAAGCAATCCTGGAACAACCCGCCGTGGACTTTGCGGAAATCGCTCAACACGCGGAAATTCGGGCAGTTCATTTGGGCGATGAACATGAAGGACAAGTCTTCACGGCAACGGCGCTCGATTTGCCGGGAGCTGAAGACACCCCGACTGTAGGCGTAGATCAGGATGGCAACGATCTGTTTGGGATGATAGGCGTGCTGGCCCTTGGCGCTCTACAGGTTTTCAACGCTAGCCGTATCCAGTTGCGCGAAGAGTGGGCGTACAGATAGCATCCATGATCTTGCGGCAGCAGAGCGAAGATATTGCTGGGAAATAACCGGTGTTGATGGCATTCAACCGGGGGGGATTTAAAGGGGATGAACATCAGCTTTCCGGGCGGAATTTTGGCTGCAATTATATCATAGGCTGTTGTATTTAATAGAATTGTTTAGCGCGCGAATGCCGGGCAAGCTTTGGCAAAAATAGCCAGTATTGAATTTGGGTGGTCTGCTGGAGGCTATTCTCGGACAGGCTCCTAGGGCTAAAGTGCAGATTCGCTCGGTTGCTGAAAATCAGGATTTGCCGCCTGCCACCAACAGGACTGGTTGCTCGGGTTCGCTCCCGGGTATCCCTAGGTAATCGCCTAACTCCGTCAATGCCTGCTTATAGACATGCCGCTTGAAATAGACGACATCCTTTATCGGGTACCAGTAATCCACCCAGCACCAGGAGTCGAACTCGGGCTTACCTGAGCAGTCCAGTCGGATGCGGGACTCCGGAGACACCAGCTTGAGCATGAACCACAGCTGCTTCTGACCGATACAAAGGGGGTAGGAACGCTTGCGAATATAACGCTCGGGCAAATCATAATGCAGCCATTCGCTGGTGCGGGCTATGAGCTGGACATCGCGGCTGCGCAGTCCGACTTCCTCATAGAGTTCGCGGTACATGGCTGCTTCGGGCGCCTCGTTGCGTTTGATGCCACCCTGCGGAAACTGCCATGACCGCATGCCAAGCCGACGCGCCCAGAACACGCGCCGTTCCTCGTTGCAGAGAACGATGCCGACATTCAGGCGATATCCATTCAGGTCGATCATGGCTGCTCGCGGGTTCCGCTGGGAATGCAAGTGTATAATTGGCAAACTGTTATGAAGGAGTGAAGGGCATGGGCCCATCCACAGAACCCGGCGGCTTCCCCTTCGGACGCCTCGAGGGTATCCCCCCAACCCCTCATCGAATGTAAAGGAAACTGGTGACTCTGGCAATCTTTGACCTTGACAACACCCTGATCGCCGGCGACAGCGATTATCTGTGGGGCCAATTTCTGGTGGATCAAGGCATCGTTGACCGTGACGTCTACGAGACCGCCAATGCCCGCTTTTTCGAAGACTACAAGCAAGGCCATCTGGACATCGCCGAATTTCTGGCCTTTGCCCTCAAACCTCTCTCTGCGCATGAACCCGAGCAGCTCTATCGCTGGCGAGCCGCCTTCATCAGGGACAAGATCGAGCCCATTCTCTTACCCGCCGCCCGCACCCTGATCAACCGGCACCAGTCCGCTGGCGACACCCTGATGATCATTACTGCCACCAACCGCTTTGTTACCGAGCCCATCGCCGAACTCTACGGAATCGTGCACTTGATCGCGACCACGCCCGAATTCAGGGATGGACGCTATACCGGGCGTTTTGAGGGGACCCCTTGTTTCCAATATGGCAAGGTCACACGCCTTAATGAATGGCTGGACGAACACAAGGTCTCCTTACATGGCAGCTGGTTCTACAGTGATTCCCATAACGACATGCCACTTCTGGAAAAAGTAAGTCACCCGGTAGCCGTCGATCCCGACTGGATTCTCCATCGCCACGCTATGAAGAGCCGCTGGCCAGTCATCAGCCTCCGAGGCGATGAATGCCCGTATCATCATCTCAACCGCGTGACCGATCGGCCACAATCCATTGGATTCAAATAACCATCGTGTCTCCATTACTGCAAGTCACTGGACTGAAAAGCGACCCGGTCTTGCCTTCGGGGCCGATTGTTGATGTGTGAGCGGTGCAGCGACATTTGAACCAAGGCGCGACCATATAGTGGTGCGGGCTGAATTCTTGACCAAAATACCCGGAATAAAGATAATCTATAGTCATGTGGCGATACACAATTACGGAATAAACAATCCATGAGAGACGATACCATCAGATTTACCGACAACGCTGCCGCTAAGGTGAGTGAACTGATTGCCGAGGAGGACAACCCCGATCTCAAGCTCCGAGTCTATGTGACAGGGGGAGGATGCTCGGGATTCCAATATGGTTTCACCTTCGATGAGGAAGCGAACGAGGATGATACTCAGGTGATCATGAATGGCGTAACCGTCCTAGTCGATTCGATGAGTGTCCAGTACTTGAGTGGTGCCGAGATAGACTACACGGACGGACTATCGGGCTCGCAGTTCGTCATTCGTAACCCGAATGCGTCGACCACCTGCGGGTGCGGCTCATCGTTCTCCGTTTCCTGAATCCGCAAGTTCACAGCAATAATTCCGTGTAAGCCATTGGAATAATTGATATAATTGGTTTTTATTGTTTCACCGGATGGGTGCCATGGCACAGGACATTGCTCTTCGTAATCAGACGCCGCTCAAACGCTTTATCCTGCAACAGAGTACTGAATTGTTGACCCCTTGCGCCGGACTGGCGCTGGTGGGGCTGGCCCTGAATCGCTTGGCCCAAGTCCGGCAGACCTTGGATCGTTGGCTGCCGAAGCGCTCCGGTTTGTCGGTGGGGGAGTTGGTCATCGCCTATGTCGGTCTCTTGTGTCTGGGCAAGTCGGACTTCGACGCCATTGAGAACCATCGCCAGGA
>JAJRDJ010000362.1 GCA_028678445.1 Methylococcaceae bacterium | reverse complement strand
CGGGCTTCCGGGCAAGCCCGGCTACAGCTACACTCGCCCTTTCGACTATTTTAACTTCCAGTTCACCGCCGCCAGCAGCAACGTCTTCGAGAACATCATCAGCCGTGGCCTACTCTACGGAGCAGACTACTCGGCAGGCGACAACTGCCGTGGAGTGTGGGGCCTTTACGGTACCTACGACTACATCGCGCCACAGGTCTTTCGCGTTTCCACCTCGGCGGCAGGACTCGGCACCACCGCTCAATGGTGGCTCTCGGAAAAGGTGGCACTGCAGGGTACAGCTTTCGCTGGAGTTGGCTATGGTTCGGCCGGCACTATTGACGGCGCCGGTGAACGCGACTATCACAGTGGCATCAGCCCGCAGGGCTTGCTGGCGTCACGGCTCATCCTTGCCGATCGTGCCGCGCTTGACTTGGAGCTGCGCGATTACTACATAAGCGGCCTGGCCTCCTCGGAAAGCGACGGGTCGGAGAATATTTTCCGTGGGGTCGCCACTCTCACCGTGCGCGTGTACGACCTGCATGGCATCACCATCAGGTACACTATTTCGCAACGGGATGCATACTATGATGACCTTGCCGACACTCGCCAGACCATGGGGTCCGTAAGCCTTGGCTACACCTATCTTGGACAAACCCGCTTCGGTGCCGTCGACTGGCGGGCTAAAAGCGCCGGAGGCCCTTAATCCCGGAGGGGATTTCACCCATGAGGATTATTATGGCCAAATACCTACTTGTGTGCCTGATGGTCGCGGCGCCTGGTCTGAACGCCACCACGGCAATAGCTGGGGGCGATTACGGAAATAAAGATTTGGCGGTTGACCTCATCACGGCCACTGTTCCCCTAACCGGTTTGGCCGTCGCCTATATCACGGACGATACCGAGGGTCAAAAACAATGGCTGCGCAACACCGGGGTGAACCTGACCCTCACCTCGGCCCTCCGGCTCGGCTTCAACGAAACCAGACTGGGTGAACGCCCTAACGGCCATGAGTATGGTTTCCCCTCTGGTCACACGGCCTTCGTGATGTCTGGCGCAACCTTTCTGGGCCAGCGCTACGGCTGGAAGTGGGGCACCCCCGCTTATATGGCGGCCGCCTACGTCGCTTATGTTCGAGTTGACGAAGACCATCATCACTGGCGCGATGTCATTGCCAGCAGCGCGTTGGCGTATGGAGTAGCCTTGCTCACGGTCACACCGGAAAAAGCCGCCTACCTGGCACCGGTTGTCGGACCAGATTTCCTCGGTCTGCGCTGGCAGCGTTCCTACTGACCGACCCTCATGACGGAACAATTTGAGGCAAACGCGGGTATCACGCCCGAGCCTCAAGCCGTTTCGGCCGCGTGTGCTATTCGTACAATTTCACGAGCGATCTCCTCGGGCGAAAGGACAAAGTCGATACATCCGGTTGCTATTGCGCTCTCAGGCATATCCGGCTGTGAGGCTGAGTCGGGCTTCTGGGCGATGGTTATCCCCCCGACTGCTTTTATGCCGCACAGCGCTGCCGCTCCATCACCGTCAAAACCCGAAACTATGACTGCGATAAGTTTGCCATCCCAGTGCTCGGTCAGAGACCGCAGAAAAATCGTAATCACGTCGGACCAGCCCCTGGGCTTTGATATCGGTTTCAGATGGAACTCATCATCAAGAATATGCAAATCACGTTTTTCTGGAATGATGAACACGTGGTTGGGCTCGATGAGTAATCTGTCCGTGATCAATTCAACCGGCATTTCCGTGTACTTCGGAAGAATCTCGTGAAGCCGGGTGGCTACGGTTCTCAGATGATTGACGATGACGATGGCAACCCCCATATCGGTCGGCAGCTGCTGTAGCAACCGGGTATAGGCATCGAGGCCGCCGGCTGAACCGCCCACGCAGACAACCGGAAAGTCTTTTGCGCTACTGTTAGCTTTCATTGGCAAGCACTCCACTTTGAATTCTTGCAATGCGGTCCGGCAGGGTCGTGCCCAAATCCACCTCGACGTGGTGTTCTCTGCGATCATCCACTAGGGGAATCCCGGCGCCATTGATCACGACACCATCCAGCGTTACGCTAATCACCTGCTCCGCCTCTTTCCCGCGGCGCTTGACGGTGATGTGGTAGACCGTCTCGCGATAGCGGTAGCGGATTTCGTATGACGCCCAATGGGCCGGGATACACGGCGCCATGCGCAGGTGGTCCACCTCCAGGTGTAATCCCAGCAGTGTTTCCACGGTCAACCGGTACATCCAGCCCGCCGCCCCAGTGTACCAGGTCCACCCGCCTCGGCCGGTATGCGGCGCTGCCGCGTAAATATCCGCGCACATAACGTACGGCTCGACCTGATAGCGTTCGATCGCCTCGGGCTGACTGCCGTGATGGACGGGGTTGAGCATGGCGAATAATTCCCACGCGCGTTCCTGCTCACCCAGCATGGCAAACGCCATCGTGGCCCAGATCGCGGCATGGGTATATTGCCCGCCGTTCTCGCGCACGCCGGGCACGTAACCCTTGATATATCCGGGTTCAAGAGCGGATTGATCGAAGGGCGGGGCGAGCAGTTGCATGAGCTGCGCATCGCGTCGCACCAGGCGCTGGTCCACCGCGGTCATCGCCTGGCGCGCGCGCAGGGGATCGCCGCCACCGGAGATGACCGCCCAGCTCTGGCTGATCGAGTCAATCTGGCATTCTTCATTGGTGGACGAGCCCAGGGGGGTGCCATCATCGAACCAGGCCCGCCGATACCAGCCACCGTCCCAGGCATGGGCTTCGATGTTGCTGCGCAGCAGCGCCGCCTGCCCGGTGCAAAAAT
>JAJRDJ010000361.1 GCA_028678445.1 Methylococcaceae bacterium | reverse complement strand
GAGCTTCTTGCGGCGGGGGCTGGCCATTGCGGCGCTGGGTGCCGGTCTGTATCTCATCCTCAATTTCAGTCAATTCCTGGGCGGCTATTTCGATACCCCCAAGGATGGCCAACCGCTGAGCTATGCCTTGCTGTTCATCGCCGGAACCCTGACCGGCTTCCATTGCGCGGGCATGTGCGGCGCGCTGGTCGTCGGTTACACGGTCAAGGCGGCCGCCGAGGGGGGCTCCAAGTATTTGACCCACCTCTATTACGGCGTGGGCAAGACCTTGTCCTACACCGTCATCGGTGGACTGTTCGGGGCGCTCGGTGCCATCGTCACCTTCACCCCCTTCATGCGGGGCGTGGCGGGGCTGGTGGCCGGGGTGTTCCTGCTTCTGTTCGGCCTGTCGACTTTGCGCATCTTCGCGCCGCTGGCCCGGTTTCGTCTGAGGACCCCAGGGTTCATCATGCGCTGGCTGGGCGGGGCCTTGCGGCGGTACAGCAACCCTTTCGTGATCGGCTTGCTGAACGGGCTGATGATCATCTGCGGCCCCCTGCAGGCCATGTACATCATGGCGGCAGGCACCGGTGACCCGGTGGAAGGCGCCAAGATGCTGTTCGTCTTTGGGTTGGGCACACTGCCCCTGATGATGGGTTTCGGCTTTCTGGCGAGCGCGATGTCCCGGCAATTCGCCCCCAAGCTGGTGCGCGCTTCCGGAGTCATCGTCGTCGCGCTGGGCATCATCATGCTCAATCGCGGCTATGCCATGGTGAATTCCGGGACCGACCTGCATGCCGGCATGGGCCACGGCGGGCCAATGGCGCCGGCGGCACCCGCTTCCCGGATGGTCCACATGGTCATTGACCGGCCCGGCCCCGTCGCGGAGCAGCCGGTCATAAAGAGCGGCTATGTGGTGCAATGGATGCTGATGGGGGAAGGCCTGGCCGCCTGCGGGAGCCGGATCACCCTTCCCGCGCTGAAGCTTGAATTTGCCCTGAGCCCCGGGATGAATACCTTCGAATTCACGCCCACAGCGGCCGGTCTCCTGGCCTGGCAATGCGAAGCCGGTGACATCTGGGGCACCTTCCTGGTGCAGGCGGAAGAGGCGGCTCCACCCGTCAGGGCGGTCGAAATCCCGATGGCCGACAAGATCAGGGAGCTGATCGAGAAAAGCGCCGAGGCCCTGGAATCACTGCGTCGCCAGCTTCATCCCTGACCCGGATTTTTCTGGAAATCAAGCGGGAATAGCCACCTGCGGAGGTGTTCACGCATGGCGTTACGACTCCCAAGTTTGGTCACCGCCCGGGCATGATTCTCGGGGCGCTGCTGCCAACGGATATCCGGAGCAATCATGAAAATCTCGCGGGCATTGGCCGATGATTAGCGTAACAATTTCCGTCCGCCCAAGGCATCTTGATCCTGCTGCCGATGTCCGCCGCCAGCAGGCAGTTCCCTGACATTCAGCCGGGCGCCTTCCGGCCCCCAATGCAGGGTACCGATATCCCGCCAGGGTCCCGCCAGGTTCCGGTGGCGGAGGTCGTATTCCCACTGCGTGGGCACCTCGACATGCTTCGCCTTGATGACGAACTCGGATTCGGCGAGATCCAAGCCCATTTCGATGCCATAGAAGGCCGTGACCTTCTTCGCGAACTTCTCCAGCCGGTCGCGGCTCATGCGGGAAGTAATCGCGACATTGGCCCACATCGACTGAATCCGTCCCCAGTTAGGCGCCAGCAGCCGGCCCTCGGAGTTGATGAAGGGCAGCCAGGTCTCCTGTCCGGACGGAGCCCGGTAGCTAAGCGCGACGATTTCGTTGTAATAATCGAAATGGTCATGGAGATACAGGGCATGGGGTGAAATACCGAAAAAGGTATGGGACAGGTTGATCAGCGAATCGCTGGCCTGATCGAGCAGCGCCAGTGCCGGGTCGGCGGCTCGGGTGCCTGCCCAGCGGTACAGCAGGCCATAATGCACCGTGCTGTTGAATTGCAACACCAGCACGACGATCAGCGCTTTGGCGATACGCTGGGCGATCTGGTGATCGTTTGACGCATAACGGGCATAGAAACCCGCGAAAGGCTGTTCATCCACCCAGGCCGGGATCAGCGGCACCTCGCAGTTCTCGCCGCACACCAGCCGTTCACGGCTGTCGGCAATCTTCCGGTACACCGCCCGGGCGAGGTGATGCACGCCGGGGGTTTTCATGATCCAGCCCAACGGGGCGGTGTAACCCATTCCCAGCAAAATCTGGATATAGGTATCCAGGCCGTAAGTGATTCGCCCTCGTGTATCCAGCGAGTAGAGATCCGTCAGCAGGGTGGTTTCCGGGATGGCGTCCAAAGCCCGATACTCACGGGCATGGGTCTGCAGGCCCTTGAAGACAATCGCGCGGCGGATATCGAAGTGCTCGACGAAAATCACCGTCCGGTTGCAGAGCGGGCAGTCCTGATCGTAGAACACCGTCAACAAGGGCTGATGTGCCCTTATCCGGTTGCCGATCCGCCGCCACCAGGCAAACGGTACCAGCAGCAGGTAATGCACCAGCATGGCGAAGCCGAAGGGATAAACATTCAAGGACAGGATAATGCCGGCGTGAAAGCTGGCGCCCATCAGCAAGAGCGGCACCCGGAATGGCCGGAACCAGAACAGGAAGAGAAACACGAGCTGGAACGCGATGATGGCGTAACCGATCCCTTGCTCCACCCACTTGAGGTTCAGCAGCGGGCTCATGTCCAGGGGGGACAGGTAATACGGATGGGTGGCGGGCAACCAGGCACCCATGCCGTTGCGCCAGAATTCGGACGACAACTTGTGCAGGCCGGAATCGAAGTACAGCAGGCCGAGGGTCAGTGCCAGCGGCAGGGTATAGGCGAGAACCGAAACTTCCCGGGGCGGGTCAAAACGCTGTCCCGGCGCCGAATACCGCCAGGTCAGGCGGAGGTTATCCAGCGACAGCGCCCGTTCCGACGGGAGGAAGATCAGCAGAAAGCTGGACGCCGTCATCAACTGGTCGAAGCCGCCATCGAAGTCCTGCCACATCGGGGTGAAGACGACGAACACCACCCAGAACACATAATTGGCCACGGCGACCCGGCGCGTCTGATAACCCAGCACCAGGCAGGCGAGCATCACCATCCAGATCAGCAGAAACACATGCAGCACCGGCGAGGCCCGGTCCAGATAGGGGACCGGATCGAAAATCAGGTGCCGGAAATAAAACAGGAAGATGATTTCCTGCAGGGCGACCAGCCCGAAGCCGATCCGGAACAAGCCGAGCCCCGTGGCTGGAACCATCCGGTTGAGGCGGCTCAGGATGAAGTTGAACAGGGGAAGGTGCATCGGGTGTTTCGTGGGTCAGGGATGCCTTGAACGAACAGGACAGGATGCGCCTTGGGGGAGGATGGCAAGCCCTCCCGCATTGTCCTATCCAACGCTATGGCCGGGTCAAGGAATGAAGAAGGATTACCCGAACGGCCGCCCCCAGGCGCCCGCGAAGAAGGTTTCCCCCAGTTCCCGGCGGCTGCGCGGCGCCAGCTCTCGCTCCTTCAGTTCCTCGGGGATCCGGTCTATAGGCAACTGATAGCCGACGGTGATCATGGCCAGACAGTCAAAGCTCTCGGGGATGGCGAACTCGGTGCGAATCCGGCCGGCGTCGAAGCCGCCCATCTGATGCACCATCAGACCCAGGGCAGTGGCCTGCACCGCCAGGCTCATCGCCGCCGCGCCAGTATCGTACTGGCTCCAGCGGTTGGCCCGGCCATCGGCGAACTGGCTGTCGGCAGTGGCCAACAGCAGTAGCGGGGCCTGTGCGGCCCAGGCGCGGTTGCCCTCCACCAGACAGTCAAATGCCCGCTGCCAGGTGGCGGCGTCGGCGTGACGGTCCCATATCAGGAACCGCCAGGGCTGGTAGCCGAAACAGGAAGGCGCCCAGCGCGCTGCCTCCAGCAGGGCCAATAACTGCACGTTTGCCACGGGCCGGTCGGGGTCATAGGCGCGTCCGCTCCAGCGTCGGGCCAGGTTATCGGTAATGGGCGTCTGGGTCAGGGCGTTTTTTTCAAACATAAGCGTATCCGGTCAGGTGTCAGGGAAGGGTCATCCATTGCGCAGGGGATGTCCCGCGAGACCCTCGAGAATGTTCAAGGGACCCGAGGCCGGGTTGACCAGATGCTCGGGTTCCAGATAAAAGGTTTGCTCCAGCATGAATTGTCCCGCCATGACGGCGTGCAGCACCTGATCGGAGAAGACGACCCAGCTTGATCCGGCTGGAAACTCGAACGTGAGTTGCGGGGAGGACTGCTGGTACTCGAGATCGGCCTTGCCGAGATCATGCAACTGGCCCATGTAATGGTCGTACTCGCTGCGCCGGGCCTTGGTGATGCCCAGCTTTTCCAACAGCCAGGCCGAACCGGGCACCGGCCGGGAGGCGCGGGGGAAAAATGCCCGCGCATGGTCCGGAAAAGGTTCTCCGACCCGCCAGACGCGGGGGAGCCCCGACGGGTTGACGTTGGTGAAGACCCGCAACAGGCGCACGCCGCCGGTGGGGTTGGAGGGGAAGGAATCCACGTGCAACCGGGTATCGTCCTTTCGCCAGCTGGTAACCCGCCCTTCGACCGAGGCGGTACGGTAGGAGGTAAAACCGGTCCTCAGATAACCCCGGTAGCGGGGAAATAGGCCATGCACCAGGGTGCCGGCCTGCTCGGCAAACCGGGCGATGACGGCCTTGAGCTGTTCGATATCCGCGGCTGAGCCCTGTGCCCCTTGCAGGGGATTGTCAACTCCCCGGAAACTGATGTTCTTGGCCTTGCCATCCGCCCACTGTTCGGAGAGGAAGCGTTGCTCGTCGCCATCGAAGCTGAACCGGAGCCGGGGAAAATACAGCACCTTGCCCGCTTCCAGGCTCTCCTCCAGACCTTCACCGGCAATCTCCCCGGGCTGCGGCGCCCAGTGATCGAGGGCTTGCTCTCGAATGGCATCCAGGCTCATCGCG
>JAJRDJ010000360.1 GCA_028678445.1 Methylococcaceae bacterium | reverse complement strand
TTGTCCTGCTCCCAGGCGCGACTTTCATCAGGAGGTCCACAACCGCCGAGTTCGGATGACCAGCGGTGTCCTGCGTCTGAGCTGTCCCGGACGGGTCGCTGGGCGGCTTCGTTTCACGGCGCGATGAAATCAGCATCTCACGGATCGCGCTTCGTTTCAGTTTGCCAAGACTGGAGCGCGGCAGATCACCCTCCGTCCAGAGCGAGTGGGTCGTCACCTTCTGGTGCGTCGCCAACCGCGAGTTTGCAGATTGAATGGCCTCGGAAGCGGCTTCTCCGTCCATGTTCTGTCGCATGCGGAGTACCGCGTGAATGCTTTCATGCCCAGCGGGACCTGGCAGCGAAATGACCGCGCATTCTTCCACTCCGGGCGCCATGTTGATTTGTTCCTCAACATCTGCCGGGTAGACTTTCATGCCGCTCGTCAGCACAATTCTATCGCTCAATCGGCCGGTAATTCGGATATGGCCGTCACCGCTGATCTCCCCGACGTCTCCCGTTCGGAACCAGCGTTCCGGCGTGAAGGACGCTGCAGTTCGCACATCATCGTTCCAGTAGCCGGGCGAGACATTCGGTCCCCTGACGCAGATCTCTCCGTCTGAAGTCACCTTGACCTCGACGCCGTCCAGCGCCCGACCCACGGTTCCGGAAACGCGCTCATCGTATGTCGTGGCGGCGATGACGGGAGAGCACTCGGTAGATCCGTATCCCTCGATCACGTGGACTCCAATCCGCTCCCACCATTGGGCCAGCTCGTCAGGGAGTGCCGCTCCTCCACAAAGAACGAACCTCAGCTCATTGCCAAGTGTTGCATGCAATCCACGAAACAGCTGGCGCCGTCGGTCGATCGGCAGGTGCTCGGCAAGCCGCTGGCACATTTTCCACCAAGACGTCAGCCCCTTCTGATCGATGTTCCGTTCGATGCCCCGCGCGAGCATGTCCAGCAGGCGTGGAACGGTTACGAAACCCGTGATCCGCTGCCGCCTCATTTCGCGAACGACTGCTGGCGGCCGCAGCGTAGACATGTAATGCACGGAGCCACCCATGAGCATCGGCAAGTAGAGTCCCACGGTCTGTTCGAGCATGTGCGAAAGCGGAAGAACGGAGAGTAGACGCATCGGGGTATCCGCGGGCACGATGGCTGACACCGACTTCACGTTTGCGATGATGTTGCCGTGCGTGAGAACTGCTCCCTTGGGACTTCCCGTCGTGCCGGACGTGAAGACTATCTCCGCGATGCGATCAGGTCCAAACCGCTCCCAGAGATCGCCACGCGCCTGCTCCATGCAGACAACGCGAACGTCATGAGTGTCCAGACCTGGCAGCTTCACCAAAGGCGAGTCGGTCAGCAACAGCCCGGCGTCTGTTCTCCCGGCTACATTGCGCAGGAAGTCCATAGAAGACCCGCGATCGAGTGGAACGGCAATGTGGCCCGCGCGCATCACGCCCAGCAAGGACGCCACGGTTGCGGGGGAATTCTGTGCCCAGATCAGGACGGGACTCGCTGGCGCCAGTGCGGCTCTTGTACTCAGAAAGGTGGCGACCGCATCAACCTTTCGCGACAACTCCGAGAAACTCCAGGTCATCGTCCGGAGACCGTCCCTGATCGACAGGGCAGTCCTGTCGCCATGGCGCAATACCGACTCCTCAAGTAGAGTCACAAGGGTTGTGGCGTCAGACGCCGTGCGCGATTTCATGGCGACCAAAGCTCCCCGTCTCTACGAATTCGTGGATCCGGCTCAACAACACTGGATCGGAATAGGCCTCGTCATGGCTCACCGAAACATCCACTACATCACTTGCACCCACGAGCATGGCGGAGTGATCCCACGCAGCTCGTGGCACTGCCGCTCGGCTCAGGCCGAGTTTTCTTGCCAGATAGGATGGCTCCTGCTCAACGAGAACGCCCTGTTCCTGCTGGGTCTTGTCCGAGGTCCAAGGTCCATCCATTCGCATGCGCGCCAACTCAAGCACACCCCAGCCCTTGGCCAGAAGGACCAGGAAGGCCGTGTAGCGCTCGACCAGCCGCTTCGGAACTCTTTCCTGAAGGGGCGATCGAATGTACACGATCCGTCCGAGGCCTGCGTCCGACAAGAATGGGGCGGCCAGCTGAAACACAAAGCGCCCGCCAATGTAGTTGACGAAGTGAATTGTCTTGTAGCGGCGCGGCAAGACGCGGACTTTCAGGTAGGTGCGAAGCCAGACCGCACAGACTGTCAAGCCGAGCCGATAGGGGAGGCATGGCACAAACACGTCAGACGTGCGGAACCGGCTCAGCCCCCGGCGGACTGCCTTTCGCTTCGCCCGATCTGCA
This sequence comes from Methylococcaceae bacterium, assembly GCA_028678445.1. Classification (GTDB taxonomy): domain Bacteria; phylum Pseudomonadota; class Gammaproteobacteria; order Methylococcales; family Methylococcaceae; genus UBA6136. Next base: position 911 of record JAJRDJ010000360.1, on the reverse strand, counting down.
GTGATTCCAACCAGAACCACGACCGCCTCACAGTGCATTCCCTCTTCATCCGCAGCGGCTGGCGCGGCTGTCACGGATAGGTTCCTCGTGGCTTGATCCCGGCCTTGATCCAGGCAATGGCCTCATCGACATCATCGGTGATCTTCACGATGCTGAGGTCGTGCTGATCGATAAGCTTCTTCTCTGCCATCTGCTCGTAGATGAAGTTCCGCATGGGTGACCAGAATTCAGATCCCATCAGGACGATCGGGAACGACGACAGCTTCTTCGACTGGATCAGGATCGCGATTTCGAAGGCTTCGTCGAGCGTGCCAAAGCCACCAGGCAGTACGACGAATGCCCGTGAATACTTCACCAGCATCAGCTTGCGCACGAAGAAATGCTCGAACTGGACGTAGCTGTCGAGGTAGGGATTGGGTCGTTGCTCATAGGGCAACGTGATGTTGCAGCCCATGCTGTACCCGCCCGCCTCCCTTGCGCCGCGGTTGGCTGCCTCCATCAGTCCTGGTCCACCGCCGGTGATGACCGCAAATCCATTCCTTGCCAGTGCGCCTCCCAGGTCCCGCGCCATGGTATAGAGAGGATCGCCCTCGACAAGACGCGCCGATCCAAAGACAGTCACGCAGGGATCGGGCGCGTCGATAAGCTCGAAACCGCGAAGCAACTCAAGGAAAATGGCTACGGCGCTCTCCACATCTTCCTGCTTCTTGCGCCGCCCGGCAAGGAACGCAGCTTCCGTACCCCGGACAAGCTGTGAAAGTGATTCCTTCTTGTTCAAGGCCGGTTCAACCCTCTGGAAGCAGCGTCTTGTGGACATGTGTTTACAAACATTTCTTGGACCGGGTGTGCAGATGCCGCGTTGATCCAGATCATCCACTGCGGCCATCAAATCAACGATAATTCCCTTGTTT
>JAJRDJ010000359.1 GCA_028678445.1 Methylococcaceae bacterium | reverse complement strand
CGGCCCCGCAGCTTCGGCACGGGAACGCCGTCGATGATGATCTCGCCACGGCTGGGGCGTTCGATGGCGGGAATGAGCCGCAGCAGGGTACTCTTGCCCGCGCCAGAGTGGCCGGTCAAAAAGGCCAGTACGCCGCGTTCGATGTGAAAACTCACGTCGGACAACGCCTCGCCGCTCTCCGGGTAACGCTTCGTAACATGGTTGAATTCGATCATGGATGTACAGCGGTTCCTGCAAGATTTGTCTGCAAAGTGGATATCTGTGCGTTCCAGGGGCCGATGCTTCGTTGAACGTCACAGCTCTTATCGCGCATGGTAGGGATACAGGACAAGGCTTGGCAAATCCGGTGGCGATTTGGGTCACGCTGGCGCGTCCAATTACAATAACGGTTCCAGTCATCCATCTGATCGCGAATCCACTTGAATCCCCTGCGCAAGCTCGCCTCGCAAACGGTCGTATACGGCCTCAGCAGCATCATCGGCCGGTTTCTCAATTATCTGCTGGTTCCTCTCTATACCTATACCTTCGCGGCGTCGGATTACGGGATCGTCTCTGAATTCTATGCCTACGCCGGATTTTTTGCCGTCGTGCTGGTTTTTGGGCTGGAGACCGGCTATTTCCGGTTCCGCAATCGAGACGGGATCCCACCGGGTGCCGCCTACCCCGCCGCGCTCAGCGTGGTATTGCTGGCGAATCTCGCCTTCGTTACGGGCATCGTTATCTTCCGGCAGCCGCTCGCCGATATACTGCGCTACCCAGAGCATCCGGAATATCTGATCTGGTTCGGTCTGATCCTGGCCATGGATGCCGTCTCCGCCTTGCCCTTTGCCCGGCTGCGCGCCGAAGACCGGGCCTGGCGCTTTGCCGGCATCAAGATCGCGGAAATCCTCGTCGCCATCGGCCTTAATCTCTTGTTTCTGCTGGGCTGGCCCAAGGCCGCGGCACTTTGGCCGGATTCCGCAATGGCACGGCTCTATGACCCGGCCATTGGCGTAGGCTTCATCTTTCTCGCCAATCTCATCGCCAGTGTCTGCAAGATGTTGCTGCTGCTGCCGCAACTCCGGGGCTTCAGGTTCCGTGACGGATTGCGGGTGATCCGGCCGCTCCTGGCCTACTCCCTGCCGATGGTCGTCATCGGTTTTGCGGGCGTCATCAACGAAATGCTGGACCGGGCCATTCTGAAATACCTATTGCCCTACGACCTCAAGGAAAACCTGCGGATCCTCGGCATTTACGGTGCCTGCTACAAGCTGTCTATTCTCATGACCCTGTTTGTGCAGGCGTTCCGGTACGCCGGCGAGCCGTTTTTCTTCGCCTACGCGGGCCGTGACGACGCGAGACAGGCCTATGCGCTGGTACTGAAATATTTCGTCATCTTCTGCGTGTTCATCTTCCTCCTGGTGACGCTGTTTCTGGACGTCTTCAAATATTTCGTCGGCGCCGAATACCGGGAGGGGCTGGATGTGGTGCCGATCCTGTTGATGGCGAACCTGTTCCTCGGTGTCTACGTGAACCTCTCTGTCTGGTACAAACTGACCGACCGCACCGGCATGGGGGCCTGGGTGTCCCTGGCCGCAGCGCTCGTGACCATCGGCCTCAATTTCTGGTGGATCCCCATCATCGGCTACCGCGGGTCGGCCTGGGCGCATCTGGCGAGTTACGGCGGCATGGCGATGGTGTCCTACCTGCTGGGACGGCATTACTACCCGATACCGTATCCCGTTTTCCGCCTCACCGCCTATCTGGCACTGGGGCTGGGGCTATATTTTGCCGACCGCGAGCTGGTCGATTACTGCGGCTGGAGTGCCCTCAAGACGGGCGCGGCCCTCATGGGTGTCTATCTGCTGGTGGTCGCGCTGGCGGATGTCCGGCCTCTGTTGAGGCGGCGCAGGCAGCCATTAACGTCCCCCCCTAGCCCAGAGTGACGGTGAGCCAGTTCACATCCTGCACCATGGCTTCATGCAGCAGGGGCATGGACACTATCGCCCCACCGGTGCGGTAGCTATTTTCGCCGCGTTTGAAAGGGAGGGGCGTGGCGTTCAGTTCCAGAGCCACGGGCCCGCTGCCTCTTGTGCCCACGCGATAAGTGATGTCAAAGCGATGGCCGGCTATGTCGAGCTCCACCCGGAGGCCGTCAAGAGATTGGGGCAGCACGGGGTCGATCACGAGCGTCGAGCGCGACGGGCGTATGCCGAGGAGGCAACGCAGGATCAGGCTGGTGGCAATGCCGGCGCCACTCGAATAAACCCGCCAGCCGCCCTCCAGCGGAACATCGCCCGACAAAGCCCGATCATATTCGTCATAGGCCTGGTAACGATCCCTGAACGCGGCATCGGAGCTGGAATAATAGCAATTGGCCTGGCGCCGGGTGGCGGCCGTCACATAGGACTGGAGGTCGATAGGCACCGCCTGGGACACGGCCGCGAGAAATGCCCCGGCATCGCCATAATGCCAGAGCGCCTCGGCATAACGCAGATGGGCATGGGTATACATATTGCCGATTTCCCGCCCGAAGAAGCTACTGCTCTCCGCCCGCTGAAAAATAGTCATGGGTCCCCCCAGATAGACCATGGGCCGGTCAAAGAGGTGCGCGCCGTCCGGACCCAAGAGGTGCTGGCGGATCAGATCCAGCTGTTGCCGGGCCTCGTCGGGTTCCAGCATCTCGTTGATGACGGCATGCATCATGGGCAGCAGGCTGTAGGACAGGCCGGTGCGCTGGTCTTTAGGGTGCAGGAGGTAGTCGACTCGGCCATCTTCCTCGAAATAGGCATAGCCGGTCACGACCCCGTCCACGTACAGATGCCTGCGGAAGTCGGCCAGCACCTCACCCGCCAAACCTTCCAGCACCCCGGCGGCCTCGGTTTGGCCGCTAGCGCCCAGGGCCTCGGCTAGGGTCGTCAGGACCTGGTAATGCAGGGTTACGGTCCAGGCGCTGCACAGCCGCTCACGCAGGGCAGGGTTGGCGGGCTGGAGCGAGTCATTCCAGTCGCCATGACCATAGACGGCGAGCTGGGTGCCTGGAATCAGCCGCTGATGAATCAGCTCCAGCGCCCGCTCGACATGCTGCCAGACCGTAGCCTGTTCCGCCTGGGCGGGCTCGGCATGGAAAAACGGGATGGATTCTCTTAGCAGTGAGGCATCCTCGGTGGCGACGAGGTACCGGGCCAGCGCCAGCAGGGGCCAGAAGACGATGTCGCCGTGCGAGTCGCCGGGCCGGATATCGCGTTCGCGCTCGAAGAACATGAACCATTGCGGCCAGTCGCCGTCGGGGTTCTGGTTCCTGAACACCCGCAACAGCAGCTCGCGGAGAGGTGCGAACCGGCCGATGGCGAACAGATATTCCACTGGCCCCTGGGTCACATCGCGGGTACCCCACCCGCCGCCGGAATACTGCTCCAGCCCTCGCGGAGCCAGGAAATGAATCAGGGCGTTGTGGGCGTACCAAGGCAGGATGTCCGCCAGGCGCCGGATCGTCGCCGGAGCGTCCGGCGCGACGGTCAGTCCCGCCGTGGCCTCTCGCCAGTAAGCATCGGCTGTGATGGAACGCGAGCCCCCGGCGATCAGATGCCCGGTGAGGCTGAGCCCGATGACCCGGGAGGGCGCCGTGACCAGGCAGAGGAACGGTTGCGAGCGGGACTCGCCATCCTCGAATAGCAGTTCATCGCCGCCGGCCTGCTCGATCACCGTGCCGGCCTCCGGTGCGATCAGGAAGCCGCCCTCCGGGAAGCGCCGGCCCACGTCGCTGTCCGCCATGGCCCGAACGAAAAATCCTTCTCCCTGCCGTTCATAGATCACCGGATGGGCAAGGGCACCATCATCGCCATTCAGCGCGACGTGATGCGAGATGAGGCAGCGAATCGGTTCACCCTCCAGCACGCGAATGCTGAGCGTCAGCTCATGGTGATCGGTCGCGGCAGTACTGCGGACTTCGAGCAGACCGCCCACATGCCGGTAAATCCAGCGACAGGCTTCCGGGCTCATCGCGAAGGCCGAGGGCAGGTCCAGCCGATGCCAGCCGCCAGCGGACGCCGCGATGAACACCCGCTGGCCATGCGTGCGGAAGAGGCCCAGGTAGCTGTGCGTGCTCGACAGGAAGCGGTTGATGCTGACATGTCCCTGAGTGACCATCGAGTGGAAAACACCGGTCATCCAGACGGTGGAGGTCAGCGCCGCTTCGTCCGGCACCAGCGTGCCGCCGGTACGAAGGATATGTCCATGCGGACGGAGCACGGCCCGTTCCTTGGCCTTGAACACGACATGATGCCGGCGACCGGTAAAAAATGAGAGAAGTTGGCCATTCAGGTGCTCTTCCTCCCGGCGCTGCTCACCGAACAGCCGACCCAAATCGGCATCGTCCAGTTCCAGGGCGGGCAGCGCGGGGCAGGTGGTGAAAAGGCTTTGCGCGGGGCGCGCCAGTAGCGCGTTGTCATAAGCTAGGTCGGCATTTCTCTCGGGCAGGGCCAGCGCCCGGTCGACAAATGCCAGATCGCCCGGCGAGGTGGCGTCGGGATGATCGGCCTCCAGCCAGCCAAAAAAACCACGCTCGGTCCTTGTGCCCGGTGCTAGCGTCAGCGCGGCATCCTGAATCGCCACCATCGCGTGTTCATGCTGCAAGCGCTGGCCGGGGAGCCCCTGCCCGATGCCCAATGGAATGCGGTCCTCGCGGCCGGAAAGACCGATGACCTGCAGCGCATCGGTTGCATGGCTTACGCCCTGGTCCAGCGCACCGATGACGCACCAGGGATACTTGCCCCCCACGGCCTGATTCTGTCGGGTGGCGACCACCACGCCCCGTTGGGGATGCGCCAGCGGGGCGTGATCGAGATATTGGCTGACGTAGTACTCGTTCTGCCGTATCGCGCCATAGGGCGCCAGTGCCAGATCCTGGGTGTGGAGGAGATCCACGGTCACCGATTTCGCACCCGTGTTTTCAAGCGCGACGCGCCAGAACCAGGCGGGAGCCGACTCCGCCAGCACCAGCGCGACTTCGAACCGAAGCTGGTTCCACTCCCCGCGTGCGATGAAGCGGTTGCCCTCGACCATGTACGCCGCCGGACTTTCGGGTCCGAGCAAGGGAACGAATCCACCAGCGCCCGACGTGCGCCTTAAGTAAAGATTCGCCGGTCCCCCTTCCAGTTCATTTCCCGGGAAGAGAT
>JAJRDJ010000358.1 GCA_028678445.1 Methylococcaceae bacterium | reverse complement strand
AGCAGTTTGCCCAGCGCCACCCGCTCGCGGGCGCTCCCCAGCATGTCACCGAGTTGGTTCAGCGCGGAGGCGCGAAGGATATGGTAGTTTCTTTCGTCAAGATTCGTCAGCTTTTGGCCGGACAGCGTATCCAGTTTGACCAGCGCCTCACTGGCATTGCCTTCATTGAGGTCCAGGCGGCTGGTGAGCAGAATGAAGCGATTGTTGTCGGCGTTGTTCAGTTCGCGCGGCCTGATGGCACTGGCCAGATTTTTCGCCGCGGCGGTATCGCCCGAACGCAACGCCGCATCCGCTGCTTCAAGCCAGTAATGATCGGGGGTTTGGGACGTTCGGGCCAATTGTTCGTAGCGCCGCGTGGCACCCGGATAATCCCCGGACTTCAGCAGGGCTGCGGCTTCAGGGTCGTCGGGTGGGGATGGGCTATTGCTGTTCCTGGGTAATAACCCCTGGCATGCGACCAAACTCCATGCGCACATGAGCAGGACGAACGAACGCTGGATTTGCATGGTTTGAGATCCCCCTGGAGAGCGAATAATGAAGTGTGAAACACCATCAGCAAGCGGTGTACTATACCTAGTCGCCACACCGATCGGCAATCTGGGTGATTTGGGGTTCCGCGCCGTCGAGGTATTGAAAGCCGTGGCTTTGATTGCCTGCGAGGATACCCGCCACAGCCGGCCATTGCTGGATCATTACGGCATCGACCGGCCGCTCGTGGCATTGCACGAACACAATGAAAACAAAATGTCAGCGCGACTCATCGAACGGCTACTGGCGGGCGAGTCGGTGGGACTTGTCTCGGATGCCGGAACGCCGCTCATCAACGACCCCGGCTATCCCCTGGTACGGCAGGCGCGTGAAGCCGGTATTCGCATCTCCCCCATTCCCGGACCCTGCGCCCTGATTGCCGCGCTGAGCGCCTCCGGCCTGCCTGGCCATCGCTTCGCCTTCGAAGGCTTTCCGCCGCGCAAAAGCGCGGCGCGTCGGACCTTCTTCAAAGCGCTCTTAGCTGAGACCCGTACCCAAATTTTTTACGAAGCCTCACACCGGGTTGAGGAAACGCTGCGGGACGCTGCCCTGGTGTTTCCCGCAACGCGCCGGCTGGTGATCGGCCGGGAACTGACCAAGCGCTACGAAACCCTGGTGTCTACTACCGTAGGCGAGGCTCCGGGCTTGCTGGCGGCTGATCCGGAGATGCGCCTGGGGGAGTTCGTGTTGTTGATAGAGGGCGCGACAGACCGCTTGGAAACTGAAGCGTTGACCCCGGAACAGGCGCGAATACTGGGCCTCCTGCTGCGTGATCATTCGGTCAAATCGGCGGTGAACCTGACGGTAGAGATAACTGGCGCGCGGCGGGACGCTGTTTACAGGGAGGCACTGCGCTTATCATCCGGAGGGCCAGAAGCCGGGGAACCGGAGAGCGCTTACTGAACAGGCACAACGGGAACTGGCTCATCGCGACCGCCCCGAATCGAGTTGCGTAAGGGTTGCAGGGGCACTGGCTTGCCACCGGACGTTTTGCCGGAATTGCCGCTGCCAAGGCCAACCAGATTATCCCAACTGCCGTACTTGCTCAAATCGGGGTCTCCGGCAGCAATGCGGGCATTCACCTCCTGGCGAGCCAGTTCTATGATTTCATCGGGCGTTTTTCCATCGACGAACGGCAGGAAGACATCCGGCCCCTCCTTGGATTTTATGGCGCCAAGCACACCGTAGGAGGTCTCGAACACATGCTGCTCCTGAGTTGACATGAAGCGCTTCAGTTTCTTGACCGAATTCGCCGCTGTCCGCTGGTTGGTACCGTCTATGCCGCGGGTATTCTGCGTGAAGGCAGACATGAAATAAATCACGGCAAGAAACCCCATGACCCAGAAGATGATTTTCATAATTGATCCCGACTACGTTTCGTGTGTTGTTACTATAGGCTTTGGACGCGACGCTCGTCAAAAGGCTCATTTTGGGAGAAGCAAGTCATTCGAGTTACGAATGCATAATTCGTTTTTTTCTGACCAGTCTATCCACCATCTTTTTTTCTGACCGTGAAAGCACCGTTTTGGTTCGCATTGACAGCGCTGTTATCGGCCTGCGCCCATGACTATGATCTGATGAAAATGGAGGAGCAGGTCAGTGGCTACGGCGCCGCCATCCGCTGGAATTTATTCAAAAAGGCGGTTACCTATCTTGCCGTTCCGCCGGCACGCTCCCCGGACTGGAAGGCTCTCGCGGAAACCAAAGTCACCGCCTACACCCCCCAGTTTCGCGACACCCTGACCAGCGGCAAGGTCATGATGCAAAGCGTCGAAATCCGCTACATTCCGCCAGGCAGCGTGGTGGAAAAAACGCTCATCGACCAGCAGCGCTGGCACTTTGATGATGACACCGGCCGCTGGATGCTGGAAACCGGACTGCCCCCATTCAACTAGCAGCGGCTACCCGTCGCTCGCCTCACTCATTCTGCTGAACCCGGCCTTACAGCCGGTTTCCATACCCCATCGCCTGGTGAGCCAGCAACTGCTTGGCGAACGGAAGGCGATCAAGGGTAACCAGGGCGAGGTTGCGGGCCACGACCAGGGGTGGAAAATCATTGGAAAATACCCGCACCAGGGTATCCGTGAAGCGAATAACCCGGCCGAGATCCCTGCGCCGGGCCTCGGCGTAGCGGCTGAGAAAAGCCCCATCACCGATATCCTCGTCAAATCCGGCCTGGGCCAGAATCCGTTCCGACAGCATCGCGGCGTCCCTCAGCCCCAGGTTGAAACCCTGCCCCGCCACCGGATGAAGTTGATGCATGGCATTGCCAATCAAAACCACCCTATCGTCCGTCATTTTTTCCGCCCGTATCAGCTTGAGCCGAAAACCCTGTGGTCGCGAGCCCAGGGTGATCGGCCCCAGCCAATAGCCGAAAGCATTCTGCAGACTGGCCGTGAATTCGCGGGTTCCCTGCTGCAGAAGATCCTCGGCATCCGGATCCTTTAGCGTCCAGACGACCGAGCACTTCCGGCGGCCCAGCGGTAGAAACGCCAGCGGCCCCGACGGGGTGAAGCGCTCGTAGGCGGTAAACCGGGTGTCCTTACCGGTGTTGACTTCGGTCACGATGGCCGTCTGACCGTAGACGCGCACGTCCTGTTCAATGCCCAGAAGGGACCTGACCGTCGAATTGCCGCCATCCGCCGCAACCAGCAAGCGGGCGGACACATTGACATTTTCGTCATGGTGCCGGAGCGAGACCAACACGCTGTCGGGGCCGGCCTTGAGGCCCATGACGCGGGCCGGACAGAGACGGGTGATGGGGGTCCCATCCAGGTGCGTCTGAATGGCATCCTCCAGCGCACGGGCGATGGCGACATGGCCCAGTGCGTCGACCCCTTGGTCGGCGGCATGGAGCCGGGTTTTGCCGAAGTGGCCCCGGTCGGAGACATGGATATGTTGAATCGGCGTGGCCTTTGCGGCTACGGCAGTCCAGACGCCCAGCCCGTCGAGAATTTGTACCGTGCTGCGGGACAAGGCCAGGGCCCGTTCGCTGGCGGATGACGCTTGCCGCTCGGCATCGGTAACCGCCTCCACCAGGCCGATTCGCAGCGTCGAATGCCGCAAGGCCAGCGCGAGGCTGCCGCCGACTAGGCCACCGCCGACGATCAGAATATCGAAATCGGTACTCATGCTGCCTCCGCCATGAGCGCTTCAATTTCAGGCACTGACTTGGGCAGCGCGGCGGTCAGCACTTCAGGGCCGTCCTTCGTCACCAACACATCATCCTCGATGCGCACCCCGATGCCCCGCCAGCAGGGATCGACGTCCAGGCTGTCGCTGGCGATGT
>JAJRDJ010000357.1 GCA_028678445.1 Methylococcaceae bacterium | reverse complement strand
GCCCGCTGTGAGATTGCCCACGATGAAAAAAATTCTCCTCGCCAGCAATAATCCCGCCAAGGTTCGCGAGATTCAGGCCATATTAGCAGAGCGTGATTTCCATGTGGTACCCCAGGCGGAACTGGGCATTGCCGAGGCCGACGAGACCGGGCTGACCTTTGTGGAAAACGCCCTTCTCAAGGCGCGGCATGCAGCCTATCACTCCGGGTTGCCGGCGATAGCCGATGACTCGGGCCTGGAGGTGGATATCCTCGGCAATGCGCCGGGAGTGTATTCCGCCCGTTATGCTGGTCTCGGGGCGACGGATGCCGACAACAACGCGAAGCTGCTGGAAGCCCTCGTCGGCGTGCCCTCGGTCCAGCGGACTGCCAGGTTTCGCTGCGTCATGGTGTATCTGCGGCATGCCGGCGATCCCAGTCCCCTAATTGCCGAGGGTACCTGGCCCGGCCTGATACTGGAGGAGGCCCGAGGCACGGCCGGATTTGGCTACGACCCTCTGTTTTATGTGCCGGAGCGGGGCTGCGCCTCGGCCGAGCTGGACCCGGAGGAGAAGAACCGCCTCAGTCACCGTGGCCAAGCGCTGTGCAAACTGGCGGCGGTGCTGGCCGAAACCCTCGCTTGAGCCGCGTTGGCCCAACTGTGCTCGTTATCTCGATGCGCTCAGCGCTTGTTCAGGGAACCGAGGAGGCCCCGCAGCAACTGCTTGCCTAGTTTGCGGCCCAGTTCGGAGCTGGCGGCATTCATGGCGCTTTTTGCGGCCTTTTCCAGGAAGCCCTGCAATTCATCACCCAGGCCGGCCTTGGCCACGCTGCTACCGGCCCGGGCACTCAACCGCTCGTAAGCCGACTCCCGTTCCACAAGCTCCGTATAGCGCTCGCGGTAGGGGGAGCGCTGCATAACGGCCTGGCGTTCCTCGGGTGTGATGGCCCCCATGCGTGAGCGCGGCGGGCAAATCCTGGCGCGCTCCACGGGGCTCGGGAAGCCGCCTTCGATCAGCGTCGACACCAGTGCTTCCCCCACCCCCAGTTCGCTGATCACTGTCGCGACATCCAGGCCCGGCTTGGCCCGAAAGGTTTCGGCTGCCGCCTTGACGGCCTTCTGATCCTTGGGGGTGAACGCGCGCAGGGCATGCTGTACGCGGTTGCCGAGCTGGCCGAGAATAGCCTCCGGGATGTCCAAAGGGTTTTGGGTAATGAAATAGATGCCAACACCTTTGGAGCGAATCAGCCGCACCACTTGCTCCACCTTGTCGACCAGCACCTTGGGCGCGCCATCGAACAGCAGGTGCGCTTCGTCGAAGAAAAAAGCCAGTATGGGTAATGCCGCATCACCACGTTCCGGCAGATTTTCGTAGAGCTCCGACAGCAGCCAGAGCAGGAATATCGCGTACAGTGCAGGCTTGAGGAAGAGCTGGTCGGCGGCGAGAATGTTGATGTGACCGCGACCGTCGAGGGTGGATCGCAGCAGATCGTCGAGCTGTAGCGCGGGTTCGCCGAAAAAATGCTCGGCGCCCTGCTGCTCCAGCTCCAGCAGCTCGCGCTGCAGTATCCCCAGGGTCTGCTTGCTGACGGTGCCATAATCCTTGCCAAGCGCGGCGGTGTTTTCTGTCGCGTGGGTGATCAATGCGCGCAAATCCTTGAGGTCCAGCAGTAGCAGTCCCTGGTCGTCCGCATACTTGAACAAGAGGGTCAACACACTTTGCTGAATGTCCGAAAGGTCCATCAGGCGCGAGAGCAGCAAGGGACCCATGTCCGAGATCGTGGCCCGCACCGGGTGGCCCTGTTCGCCAAAGACATCCCAGAACACCACCGGATAGGCTTGCGGCGAAAAATCCGTTACGCCCAGCGCGGCTGCGCGTTCGGCGAGCTTGGGATTTTCCGTGCCGGCTTGCGCCAGGCCCGCGAGATCACCCTTGATATCGGCGAGAAATACCGGAATGCCGAGACAGGAAAAACCCTCGGCCAGCACCTGCAGAGTGACGGTCTTGCCGGTGCCCGTGGCTCCGGCGATAAGGCCATGGCGGTTGGCGTAACGGCCTTCGAGAAAGCAGGGTTGCTCACCCTTGCCGATGAGTATGTTATGGGAAGTCATGTTTCAGGTTCTCTTTACTTCTCTTGAAAATCAGCGCCTTGAGGTTAAACCCTGGCTGGGTTCAACTATCAATCAAGGCTGCCGAACACAATGCGCCAGAAGCGGTGCCTGACCCCATGCCGGATAAGGTGGAACCCATGGCGAAACTTTTTGCATACGGGACCCTGCAGATGCCTGAGGTTTTCCGGGCGGTCACGGGCCGGAGTTTACCAGCAAGGCCCGCTACGCTGGCGGGTTATGCGCGTTATCGTCTGCGAGGCCTCGGCTATCCGGGGCTGATCGCCGAACCGGGCGCGGTCACGGAGGGCCTGCTCATCACCGGTATCGGGCCCCGGGAACTGGTCCGGCTGGATCATTTCGAAGACGATTTTTATCGCCGTGTGACACTCAGGGTCAGCATGGGCGCGGGTGAACTCGTCAGGGCCGATGTCTACGTCATTCCGGCGGCGCATCGGGACTTGATCGAGCCCCGTCTCTGGCAACTCGACGCCTTTGTGCTGGACGAAGGGCCGGAATTCTTGCGACGCTGCCGCACGGGCGGGGCGTGCGCTGGCGACCGAGGGGCATGAATTCATCGTAGTGCGTTTTTGACCGCGCCGCAGCGGGCGCAGCGATAAACCGTCACCAGCCGGCCTTGCCTGACGTCGAACACGCTGGCCTTATCGATGTTCCACTGATGAAATCCGCTGCGGCACAGGGTATTGCCACGGTGCTTCTCGGCCGCCTTGGGCTTCTTGAAAGGGATGATGTCGGCCATGCTCAGGAACTGGGTTCGATATGCCGAAAGGTCAGGTTGATGCGCGGCTGAGTGATGCCGGGCTGTCTCGGGATACGGTGTTTCCAGCGGGACTGAAAACAGCCGCCCATCGTCAGCAGGCTGCCATGAGCTAGCGGCAGGCGGAGGATTTCCCGGGTCTTGTTATGGCGAATCTCGAAGCGCCGCTCCGCCCCAAGGCTTAGAGAGGCAATGAAGGGCGCCGGTCCCAGTTCCGGTTCATTGTCGGCATGCCAGCCCACGGCGTCGTTGCCGTCCCGATAAAGATTGCCCAGCACACTGTTGAAGTGCTGTCCGCAGTAGGCTTCCACCTGTGCTTTCAACTCCAGTAGGGCGGGTGTCCAGGCCTTGGGTTCATGCGCAACGCCCGAATAGCGGTATATGGCGCCGGGTTCGCCATGCCAGGCGACCCGTCGCGGTACCTGCACCCTGCGCCCGGCGATCTGGATGAATTCTTCCTGCCAATCCAGCTCTTCCCGCAGTGCCAGGAATCCTTCATCCGCAACGGCAGGCTCGAGAAAGGCCTGGGTGTACTCGATCTCGCCCTCCCGATTGAGCAGGCGGGTGCTGATTGGGGTATTCTTGCCAGCCTTTTGGCCGAGGTGGTTTTCTGTCATCATCAGCCATGCTTCGGACGGCGCGTCGATCATTGTTTCAACCGATTTTCTTATGAGCCGCGGATATGTCGAGTATAGAACCTGAACACATTGATTTCGGGAATTTTTTTGTAAGACTGCTGTATATCGTGTCGTATGTGATCATCCTCGGTATCGTGCGGTTCATTCTCTGGGGCGTATTGCTGGTGCAAATGGTACTGCATCTGTTCGGCGCCAGCCCCAGCCCAAGCGCGCAGCGGGTGGGCCAGAACGTGGCCGATTACATCTACCGGATTTGGCTCTATCTGAGCTACAACACCGACGAGAAGCCCTTCCCGTTCAATCGTCGGAAAGAGGTCTGATGGGTTGGGCGGAAACGGGTCTGATAACTCAAGGACGTTCCGAATGAACCGCGACCGGTAGCTCGCGGATTGATTGTTTTTGGTCTATCAATTACCAGACGAGGAGAGAACTTATGGCGAAGGCAAGTATCAAGGTAAGCGGCATGAAATGCGGCGGTTGCGAGAAGACGGTACAGACAGCGGCGGACGCGGTATCCGGGGTGCAGTCGAGCAAGGCTTCATTCAAGGATGGCACGCTTGAAGTGGAGTATGACGAAGCCAAGACCAGCGTCGCGGCCATCCAGCAGGCAGTGACGGCGGCGGGTTTCCCCAGCGCCTGAGGCGCTTTTGTTCAAGGAAGCCTCCCGCGCCTGCCACGACAGGCGCGGGGTTCGGTTGTTCATGCCCCCCCATCCACAGCCTGCAGCAATGATCATCAGGGGTCCTTGATGATCCGCGTGCAACATTACGAATGATGATCCCATGAAAACTCCAGTGCATATTGCCGTTTCCGGTGCGGCAGGGCAGATCGGCTATTCGCTGCTGTTCAGATTGATTGGCGGCGGTCTCCTGGGCGATCAGCCGATCACGCTCAGCTTGCTGGAAGTTCCGCAGAGTATCGGCGTCCTCGATGGCGTGGCCATGGAACTGCATGACTGTGCGTCCCCTTTGCTATCCGGCGTTACCTGCCACAGCGATCCCGAAGCAGCCTTTGCGGATGCCGATCTCGTATTTCTGGTCGGGGCGCGGCCGCGTGGCCCGGGGATGGAGCGAAGGGATTTGCTGGAGATGAATGCCGACATCTTTTCCGTGCAGGGCAAAGCCCTGAACCGCTCGGCCAAGCGGAGCGTCAAGGTGCTGGCGGTGGGAAACCCCGTGAACACCAATGCCCTCATCGCCCGTTGTAACGCACCGGATATTCCGCCGGAAAATTTCGCGGCCATGACCCGGCTGGATCATAACCGGGTGGTGGGCCTGGTCGCGGCCCGCTGCGGGTGCAATCCCGGCGATGTCAAGCACGCCATCGTCTGGGGCAACCATTCCACCACCCAATACCCCGACCTGCAACATGCCACGGTGGACGGTATCCCGGTGCTGGATGGCGTGGGCCGGGACTGGTACGAGCAGGAATTCATCACCGCCGTGCAGCAGCGCGGAGCCGAGGTAATCCGGACGATGGGCCGCTCCAGCGCCGGGTCCGCCGCCAACGCAGCCCTGGGCCACATGCGCGACTGGGTGCTCGGCACCCCGGAAGGCGAGTGGACCAGCATGGCGGTCTGCAGCGACGGCAGTTACGGCATTGAGCCGGGTCTGATGTTTTCCTATCCCGTCCAGGTCAGGGACGGCGCCTGGCGGATCGTGCAGAATCTTGAGCTGGACGCCTTCAGCCGGGAGCATCTCAAGGCCACCGAAGCCGAGTTGCTGATCGAGCGGGACATGGTCAGGCATTTGATTCCGTAGCATCCAGGCGCAATAGAGAACGAAACATCAATTAGCCTGGATGAAGCGCAGCGGAACCCGGGGGGAACGTAGCTCATAGCTCCTCGATTCCGCTGTCCCTACATCGAGGTTACTTGATTAGGTCCCCAGCCCGCAAACGCCGCAGGCTCGCCGCCGCCAGGCACGCGCTCAACGCCCCCGCGCCCGCGCCAGTCGCCATCGAAGCCGCGGGGGATTTCATGAACAGGGTGGCGCCACAGGACAGCGAATGGTGTCCCTGTTGCGGCCATGGGACGTTGCGCAGCGTGGCGGTCCTGCGGCCGAACCGCACTATTCCGGCCAAGCCCCCACCCCACCGGATGCCGCCGCCCGCGTGCCGGGGACCCCCGTCATGAAGTCTGTCGTCACACCGGACTCTGCAGCAAGGGCGCTGGAGCGCCAGGGGATCCGTCGGCTGCGGGATTGCCCCAGGCGCGGTGTCCCTGGTCCCCGGTGGTATTCATGTCACTGTCCGGGCCGTCCGCCACAGCTCTGCCGCAGCCGCCACGGCCGGCCCCACACCCTCCGACCGACGAAAACCGCCCCCAAACCTTGACACCGCTCCCGGGTCCCGCGTATTAATCCCCAAGTCAACCACCGTGCCAGCGGTTCAGTCCAACCAGGTTTATCCGCCGCGTTCGACGCCCGATCCCCGATTCAAGTCGACTGGCGCGGCGGATAAACGCTATTCGTTAGGCATCGAAACCAATGTTCGAACACTTCGATCCGATACTGTTGTCAGACCCTGGTTTCAAGGAAGACTCTGTTCGCGAGGTCATCATCGCTCCAATGTTATCTAAAAGCTTGGATATCATCCAACTGGAGATAACATCCCAAAATCCGCGACAGTAATTTGATTAGCCTGCCCCATGCCCTTTTTCGGGTATTTTTTTGCGTCGGCGGCGAACGGCT
>JAJRDJ010000059.1 GCA_028678445.1 Methylococcaceae bacterium | reverse complement strand
CCAATCCCGCCAGTCAGGTACATTCGTTTATTCACCAGGTTGTCCCACAGCCGGTCGCAGGTCTCCTTCAAAGTCGGGTCCACATACTCGCTGGCCAGGTCTGCCATAGCGCTGAGCAAGTACATGGCGCGGACCGCATGTCCGACCACTTTCTCCTGGTCGCGGACGGGCACCTGCGCCTGGCAATACTCGTATGTTCTGGCCCAGAACCTGGCCGGGTCATCGCCACGCTCGTGGGCTTCGATGTCGAAGTAGTGAGACTTGCCCGACCCGTGCTGACCGCGCTCATCAACGAAGTATTTCGACAGCTCCAGGTATCGACAGTTGCCGGTAGCGTGGTACAGCCGCACCAGCGCCAGCTCTATCTCGGGGTGGCCGCAATAGCCAGGCTTTTTGCCGGGCTCGAGGCCAAAGGTGGTGTCGATGAGGTCGGCATACCGGGATAGGGCATCCAGCAGCTTGCGATCCCCGGTGGCCTGCCGGTGCGCCACTGCACCCTCGATCAGGTGACCGGCGCAGTACAGCTCGTGCCAGTCGCGCAGGTTCTTCCAGCGCATCTCTGGCTGGACGCAAGTGAAGTGGGTATTGAGGTAGCCATCAGGCTGCTGGGCGCCGATCACCTTATCCACCACCCTATCCACCAGGGCTGCCAGCCCAGGATCGGGGTGGGTGGCAAGGGAATAACAGGCGGCCTCAATCCACTTGGCCGGATCCGAATCGCCAAAGATCAACACAACCGGTGAGGGAACGGGGCGCTCGAAGCTCAGGTCGAAGGCGCTGATGCGCCCGGTCTCCTCGAGTTTGTGGTAGATGTGCGGGATGGTGGCGGTACGGTTGATTTCGATGCGCGGAGCCCAGAAGGAATCGCTGATCCGCACGGCGGTAAATGGGACTGGAGTGAGTTTGTATTTGACAGAGGCCATGGATGCTCCGACAGGAATGTCTTGAGGGTTGCCTTCGCATCCCATCATTGACCGATGGAACTGCTCATTTCGTGACCGCTGGGGCAGCCTGCCCGGCATGTTCAGTGTACAGATAGCACTTCACTGTTTGCTGATTAACCAGCACGTCAGGGGGATCAACCTTGCGGCAAATGTCCATCACCTGCGGGCAGCGACCCGCGAATTTGCATCCTTCTCTGCCGTACTCCTTGACTTCTGTCGTTCCGAGCTCAATATGTTTTGCCCATGACTCTCGTTCCTTCGGCGCGGGCTCGGGAACTGATTCCTTCAGCAATTGCGTATACGGATGGGCGGGCCGGTTAAGAACATCCTCTACCGGACCCGATTCAACAATGTAACCACGCAGCATGATCGCAATCCGGTCGCTGACGTAGTAGGCAGTCGCCAGGTCATGCGTGATGTAAATGATACTCACCTTTTGCTCATCTCTGAGCCTACGGAACAAGTTGACGATTTCCATGCGCAGAGATGCATCGACCATCGAGACGGGCTCGTCGGCGAGGATCAGTTTGGGCTGGGAGATGAGGGCCCGGGCGACAGAGACACGCTGGATCTGGCCGCCGGAAAGCTCGTGGGGATAGCGGTTGCTCACTTCATCCAGCGACAATCCCACCTTGCGAAGGGACTCGTCCACCACCCGAGCTGCATCTCGCTGATTGGACGCTACCCCAAAGTTCAACGCGGTATCAAACAGGTATGCGTCTACACGCCGCAAGGGGCTGAAAGTCTCGAACGGATTCTGGAATACCGGTTGGACTTTCTTCATGAATTCTTTCAACTCGCTCCGCTTGCGGATAGTCGCCAAATCGCGGCCTTCAAACAGTACTTTGCCCCTTGTTGGTTCAAGATCATGAAGCAGCAGGCGCGATAGGGTAGTCTTGCCGCTGCCGCTTTCACCTGCCAGCGTAAAGATCGCTGGCCGATCGCTGTCCATCGAGAAGGAAATATCATTCACTGCCACCAGGAGTGTGCCGCCCATCAGTCCACCAATATGAAATTCGACCGTTACGTGCTGGACATCCAGCAGTTTTTCGTTTGCGCTCACAGGGAGGTCTCCTGGATTAGGTGGCAGGCCACGCGATGCCGTTCTTTGACCGGGACCAAATCGGGTACCTCGGTCCGGCACACCTCCATCACATCGGGGCAGCGTGTGTGGAACCGGCAGCCGCTCGGAGGGTTGGCAAGGTTTGGCGGTGTGCCTTTCAGACCGGCTTTATTCGATCTTTCACCGATCATCGGCAGCGAGCGGATCAGATGCTGGGTGTAGGGATGGAGCGACGCATTGAAAATACTCGCGGTTGGCGCCTCCTCAGCAATGCGGCCTGCGTACATGATCATTACCCGGTCGGCAACGTTGGCATGCACAGCCATATCATGGGTCACCAACAGAACCGTATTGCCGCTCATGGCCTGGATATCCTTAATCATCTGCAGCACGCCACGCTGTACGACGACATCCAGTGCAGTGGTGGGCTCATCCGCAATAATCAGACTGGGTTGGAACAGGGTCGCCAGGGCGATTGCTACCCGCTGTCTCATGCCCCCCGAAAGCTGGTGCGGGTAGGAGTTGAGGACTTCGGTCGGCAGACCCAGAAGGTTGACATGGGCGGTTACCTGTTCCAGGAATTTCTTCTTGTCGGTGATAGGGTCGTGCGTGTCAACGATATCCTCGAAGGTCTTGATGACCTTACGCACCGGATTGAGAACGCTCATTGACCCCTGCATCACGTACGAAATTTCCTTCCAGCGCACGTTGCGCCGCAACTCGTCTTTAGAAACGTGCAGCATGTCAACGGCATAGGATTCAAACTGGTAGTCGACGCTTCCCGAATTGACTTTCAGGGGAGGTTTGATATTACCCGAGATCACCTTGATCAGGGTTGTCTTTCCACAGCTCGACTCGCCAGCCACACCATAAATCTCGTTCCGGAGCAGTTCAAGAGAGACCCCGTCAACTGCCCGCACGGTCCGGGAGATACCGTACAGCTCAGTCTGATAATACGCACAGAGGTTTTTTACACTTAATAGTGCCATAGGTCATCCACCCATCAAGCGTAAGCGAGTTCGCGGGTCAATGTAGTCATTGATGCTCTGGAAGAGCAGATACAGACCGAGGCACAGGACGATAGCCACCAGAGTCGGCGCCATGATCCACCACCAGACCCCCGCCACCAATGCCCCGTGTTGGTTGGCCCAGT
>JAJRDJ010000058.1 GCA_028678445.1 Methylococcaceae bacterium | reverse complement strand
CGCGGGAGACGCCCAGGCAGTTTGTCGAGCGTGAAAGTCACACCCTCTGGGGGCGGCGCTATCTGCTGTCCGTCCTCGAGAAGGATGAAAAGCCGTCCGTGAAGCTGGATCATCGCCGGATCACGCTCAGCGTGCGGCCCGGCAGCACGCTGGAGAAGCGGGAAGCCGTCATGCAGGAATGGCACCGATCACGGCTGCATGACGTGGTGCCTGAACTGATCCGGAAATGGGAAGCGAAGCTTGACGTAAAAGTCTCCGGCTATTTCCTGCAGCGTATGAAAACGAAATGGGGCGGCTGCAACCACCGGGCGGGGAACATTCGCCTGAACACCGAGCTGGTCAAGAAGCCCAGGGATTTGCTGGAATATGTCCTCGTGCACGAAATGCTCCACCTGGTCGAGCCGACGCATAGCGAGCACTTCGTGGCGCTGCTTGAGCAGCACTACCCGACGTGGCGGGAAGCCCGCGCGGAGCTGAATGAATTGCCGCTGGCGGCGGAGGCTTGGGGCAGGCCGTAACGCCCCAGAAAAAATGTTCCCATGTTCCAAAGACTCACTTTATCGGCCCCTCATTGGCTGGGCTTTCGGCTCGATTTCGATGTTCTGTATCGACTTTCCGGAACGTTCAACCCCCTTTAAACCCGCAACATGGCGGGCCCTTGAATTTGACCTACCGAGACTATCGACATGAGCAGAATGACAACGGCAATACTCGTGGCACTTTTTATGAGCACCCTCTGGGGCTGCAGCAACCGCTCGCGCACCGTGATCGGCGGGCCGGATGCGCAGGAAGCGGCCATCCGTCTTGAAGAATCCGAACAGGAATATCACGACTGCATCGCTAGCCGCCATGTCGGGGCGGCCACTTGCGACAGCCTCAAGGCGCTGTACGAGAAAGACCGGGCCGACTACGAAGCCCAGGTTCGGTAGCCCGGTCTTTCGTCAAGGATGACAGCAATGAATCGCCAACCCGGGCTCTGACTCAGAACCCCAGCCAGCGGGCGCTCTGGTAAAAAGAGAAACAGACGACCCAGGCCAGCAGCAAGGACCATGCGACTGACATCAGCATGAAGCCGGTGCTCCGTGCTTCGTTTTTCAGGGTCGCGATGGTCGAGAGGCACGGCACGTAGATCAGGGTAAAGAGCATGAAGCTGTAAGCCTGGACCCAGTCGAGCTTCTGCGCCATCAGCCCCATCAGCGCGTCGCCCTCCAGGCCGTAAATGGCGGCCAGGGAGCCGACGACGATTTCTTTCGCGACGAAGCCGAAGATCAGCGCCAGGCTCAATTCCGCGTCGATGCCGATGGGCGAAAGCACCGGCGACATGAAGGCGGCGACGTGTCCGGCGAGGGTTCCCGCGCTGCTCGGGGGAACATCGGTGGGCAGGTTCGTCAGCAGCCAGACCGCCACGACGCCCGCCGTGATGAACTTCGACGCGCGCCGCAAAAAATGCCGCACCTCATGCCACCCGCGCATCGCGACTTGCCGCCAGGTCGGCAGGCGGTAGGGCGGCAATTCGATCACGAAGGGTTCCGTGCTCACATAGCGCCCCTTGAAGAGCAGGGCGGTGAGCAGGGCGGTGGCAAAGCTCAGCAGGTATAGGCTGAACAAGACGGCCGGCGCGGCCCGCGCGGTGAAGAGCGCGGCGGTAATAAAGAGGAATACCTGCAGCCGGGCGGAGCAGAGGGAAAACGGCACGACGAGCATGGTCAGCAGGCGCAACGGCCGCGAGCGCATGACGCGCGTGCCCATCAGCGCCGGCACGTTGCAGCCAAACCCCATCAGCAACATGACGAAGCCGCGCCCATCCAGACCCAGCCTTGCCATCAGGGCGTCCATCAGGAAGGCGACGCGGGAGAGATAGCCGCTGTCCTCCACCAGGGTCATGACCAGAAAAAACAGGATGATGATGGGCACAAACGCCGCTACCGTGCCGACCCCGTTGTAGATGCCGTCCAGGAGCAGCCCCTTGAGCAAATGCGGCCAATCCGCCATGAGCGGATCCAGCCCGCGGTCGCGTGCCTCGGTCAACAGCCAGGCGACGCCATCCTGCAGCGGTTTGCCCAGCGTGAAAATGAACTGGAAGAGCAGGAACATGAACAGGAAGAACAGCGGCAGGCCGAACCATGGATGCAGCAGCACCTGGTCGAGCCGGGCCGTCCTGCTCTTGGGGAAATGCCGGGGCAATTCGACCGCGGAGCGCATGATGTCCGCCGTGGCGGCTTCGATCTCATGGTCCTCGGAAAAAACCCGGACCAATTCCAGATCTTCTCCCTTATGAGCGGTGTCCAGCGCCACCCGAATGGCCTGTTTGGCCTCGGTAAATCCCGTTCCGTACTTGGCGCTGACCAGGGCGACCGGCAAACCCAGGGCGGCACTCAAGATGTCGGTATTGATGAGAATACCCAGTTGGCGCGCTTCATCCGCCATGTTCAGTACCACGACCGCCGGCAACCCGAGCTTGACGACCTGCAAAGCCAGCGGCAATTGGCGGTCTATCTGCGTTGCATTGAGGATGATGACGACCAGATCGACCGGGTTGTTCTCAAGAAAGTCGCGGACGACCTTTTCGTCCTCGGAAAATCCGTGAAAACTGTAAATGCCCGGCAGATCGACCACCTGCGTGTAGGTGCCGCCGAGGATCACCTTGGCGGTCATCAGCTCGACCGTGATGCCGGGCCAATTACCGACCCGGGCGGACGCGCCGGTCAGGCGATTGAAAAACGTGGACTTGCCGGTGTTCGGCATGCCCAGCAAGGCGATGCGTTTCATCAGGCGGGGGCCAGGCGAATTTTTGCGGCATCGCTGCGGCGGAGAATCACATCGGTCATGCCCACCCGAACCTGCAACGGCCCCCGGAATCGGCCATGCCGGATGACCGTCACGGGGTTGCCGATCCGGAACCCCAGGGCCATCAGGCGGTGATGCAGCGCCTCATCGGCCTCGATGGACAGGACTTGTGCGGTTTCGCCATCTTTCAGGCGGCTGAGATCGGTGGACACAGTGGAAATAGCCTACAAATGATAATGGTTCTTGAATTATCACATATACCGCCGCAGTGGGTGCCGCATTTTGATGATCCATGATGGTTCGTCCGCCGCTTTGCATGGTCACCAAGGCTTCGCTTTTCCAGTCGCGCCATGGTCGAAGACCAGCCATCTAATGCAGTTCCCGCTTGGCCCGGCTAGGGACGGAATCCTGTTGGGACTGTCCGGGCTGCCGTTCACTGAGCTGGCCCTGGGCCAGGTGCATCAGTTGATGAAGGTGGTGGAATTGTTGCCCTGTCAGCTTCAACTGGACAAAGCCTATCGAGAGATGAACAGTGCCGCAGTCAGGACACCATGCAATGTGTGCCCCGGCTTCGCCTGCCAGAGTTTCAAGCGGGCATCTCGATTCGCTCATGCCAGCGCCTCCTCCGGAAACTCGTCCAGCCAGGGATTGCCTGGATGGGTTTCGAGCAAGCTTTGGGTGGCAATCTGGTGCCAGCGTGCGGCCAGCGTGCGATAAAGCACTTTCAACTCGGCATCCGGCATCGCAGGATTATCCGAAATCAAGCGAAATTGACGGCTCAACCACACGGCAACACAGGGATCGCGCTCCGTGAGGTAGCGCTCGACGAGAAGACCGGCATTCACATGCAACAACCCCAGCGTTGAACCTGCCTGCACTTCGACGCTGTTGCCATGGGGGGCGCTGGTGGATTCTGACAATAAGTTAGCTTGCATCGGGAGCCTCACGAGAATGGAAAATGCACGTTTGCAATGCGCACGAAACTCGGCGTTCATCTTTCAAAGGTAACGCGTGTCTTGGGCTTTCGCCTGTCGCGGCGTCTTTGCACATGGCTCTGCGGTCGCCTTGGCGGGCCATCAATAGTGATGGGAGATCTTGTAGCCTCTGGTGGCCATGCATTTGGCTATCGGATTACCCCATTCAAAGCTGGAGCCCGCGGACTTGCTCTCGCAATCTCTCATATCCGCTTCGTATCGATTTAGATCGACACCGTGCAAATCGATATTAGGCCGGTAGGCTGAAAAGGGCGTGCATCCAGCTAGCATGATGAGGCAGAAGCTAATTCCTGCTTTCATGAGCGCATTCCTCAGTTACTTGTTGATTATTGATGATTGATGCATCGGGTACGAATGACGATAACTCGAAGCGATGGCCCCGTCATATATCGAGTAATGCAGTACGCATCAGATGGCTTAGTACATAAATGCGATACCCAGATTGTATTCGTCCGGCAGTTTTCCAGCACCCGAATTGAAGTTCCGGTAATCAAACTTCACGGCCACATTCTCGATCGGTTTATAAGTCAAACCGCCTTGATATATCCACCGGTTGTAGAGACCATCGTAATCACTGAACCCGTCAGGAACTTCAGCCAAGGTATTATAGGATTCGTACCGGAAGAAAGGCGCGATGTACTGGGTGCTGTCCTTCCAGAGCCAGGGCATGATGTTGTAAGCGGCCTCGGTATACCAACCGTAGTTCTGACTGCCGATAGTCTGTCCCTTTCGCTCACTAAGCTGGGCGGCGTTGCCAATCGAACCGACTGCGCCCAAAGCGCGCATTTCGAGTCCCCTCCAACGGTATTGGAGGTGGCCCTCGTAAAGCTGGGTTAGCGCCGCCACTTTCTCATTGGCATATTCGAAGCCCTGCCCCGAATTGCCTACCCACGCTGAAGCACCAGCCAGAAGTCCGGGCGCGAAGGGCATGTCGTAGTCAAGCCGTCCGGTAAAAGCCAGATCCTCGGCGATAGCTTTGCTGGCGTTCTGCCGGCCGCCACGTATGCCGGCGCTGGTGAAGCCTCGCGCATCAAGTCCGTTCATCGCATACATGCGGTACTGCAGGCCGGGCGAAAGCTCGCCAAACATACCCGCGCCGATTTCTCGCCAGGTGGAGGGAATAATCGTGCGCTCGACTTCAGGACGGTAGTTGCCATGAAAGGTCGGGCCTTCGTGGATTTCGTTGATGAGGCCCATGGGTATCAGACTCATGCCGGCGCGGGCGTTGGCGTAGGGATTAAGTAGAAAATCGAGCTGCGAGAACTCGACTGACACCTGACCCGCTCCGCCGGTCGAGGCATGCTCAAATTCAAATTCATTGTTGAGAATGATCCAGTCATTGAACTTGTAACCGACGTAAAGCACACCCCGGAGCATATTGGCTGTGTCTTTGAGGTTCTTGTCCTTGACGTAATCCGGGCTCTTGCTGAAGTTGGTATACACCGCTTCACCGTAACCGCCGAGCGAAAGCCCCTGGTTGACCCGGTATACCGCGGAGGCGGCGGGACCGTAACCGAATTGCACCTTGTATTCTTTTT
>JAJRDJ010000007.1 GCA_028678445.1 Methylococcaceae bacterium | reverse complement strand
CGCGCCACCATGTCGCGGAGGTTGGTGTTGGTTGCCGCCACCAGGCGGATGTTGATCGGGATCGGCTGGGTGCCGCCGATCGGCGTCACTTCGCGCTCCTGGAGAACCCGCAACAACTTGGCCTGGATCGTCAGGCTCAAGTTGCCGATCTCGTCGAGCATCAGCGTGCCGCCGTCGGCCACCTCGAACAGACCGCGCTTGGTCTGGATGGCTCCGGTAAAGGAGCCCTTGACATGCCCGAACAACTCGCTCTCCAGCAGGCTCTCGGCCAGGGACGTGCAATCAACAGCGACGAACGGCTGTTCACGGCGCTGACTGTGGGTATGAATGGCGCGGGCCACCAATTCCTTGCCGGTTCCGCTTTCCCCGGTGATCAACACCGTGCTGTCGGTGGGTGCAACCTGGAGGATGCGTTGATAGACCTTCTGCATCTCACGGCTTTCGCCGACCAGACAATCGAAACCGTGCAGGTCATGGAGTTCGCGGCGCAGGTAGATTTCATCCAGCAACACGGCCCGCGCATCAAGGGCCTTGCGCACCTTGGCAAGGATCTCCTCGTTGGTGAACGGCTTGGCCAGATAGTCAGCGGCACCGCACTTCATGACTTCCACGGCATTGTCGACCGCGGCAAAGCCGGTGATGAGGATCACCGGCATCTCCGGTTGCAGGACCCTGACCGCCTGCAGCACTTCCAGGCCGCTCATCCCCGGCATTTTCAGATCGGTAATCAGCAGGTCGAAGGAAGATTCCTGTAGACGATCCATGGCCAGCCGGCCGTTGGGCTGGGTCTCGACTTGGTAGCCTGCCATACCGAGCACGCGGCGCAACCCTTCGCGGATCACGGCATCGTCGTCGGCTACCAGAATATGTTCTTGCTTGGCCACAATTCACCCCTTCAGCGGAAGATCGACACTTTGAACGACTGTTCACCCCGTCGCGTACATTTTGCCGGGATACTCCTGGGCAGGATACCCCGTGGCGGCGAGGAGCGGCAACTCGATAGTGAATACCGTCCCTTTGCCCACCTCGCTCTTCACCCCGATGTGGCCGCCATGGTTCTGGATAATCCCGTAGGAAACCGACAGGCCGAGGCCGGTGCCGGCCAATCCCTGGGCAGGCTGATCCTTGGTGGTGAAGAACGGGTCGAAGACCTTCGCCAGATGGTCTTCAGGAATCCCGTGACCCGTATCTTCGATGGCGGTCACCAGGTACTGACGGTCATAATCGACATACATGCTGACACTTAACCGGCCGCCGTTGGGCATCGCCTGGCAGGCATTGACCACCATGTTGACGAACACCTGTTCAATCTGACTCGAATCAATCAGGATCTCCGGTAAATCGGGATCATAGCGACGGATAATCTCGATATCGTTCAAGGTGGCCTGATGGACAAGCAGCGCCAGGGTATCATTCATGACCGTCGCAAGCGACTTGGTCTTCTTGCGCGGAATCGAGCTGCGCGAAAACTCCAGGAGCCGCTTGACAATCTCGGCACAACGCTGGGTCTCGTGGACGATGATCTTCGCATCATCACGCATCGCCTTGGGCAGTGAACGGTCTTCAGCAAAAAGGGTGGAGAACATGAGTATGCCGGCGAGCGGATTGTTGATCTCATGGGCGATGCCGGCTACCAGTTGCCCGAGCGAGGCAAGTTTTTCCGAACGTGCCAGTTGCGAATGCATCTGGGCGATCTCGGCCGTACGCTCCTGGACCTTGGTTTCGAGGGTTTCGGTCAACTGGCGGTACTCTGCCTGCACCTGGCGCAAGCGGTCAGTCATCTGGTTGAACTCCCGAGCAAGGGCACCAATCTCATCGGTCGATTGGAGATCAACATGACTGTTGAGTTCCATGTTGGCAATCTTACGCGAGTGCAGCAAAAGACTGTGCACGGGCTTGACCACCAGGTCCTGGGTCAGCCAGACCAAGCAAGCGATGAGGATGAGCGTCAGGGAGGTGGCAAAGGCCAGGACATTTCTGGCGTAGGCATTCGCCTGCAAGCTGACGCTATTCAGCGAGGCCTGGACTTCGAGAACCCCGAGAAGGGGGGTGTCAGGCGAATGGGCATGACACTTGGCCGTATAGCACGCCGGCTGATTGGGAATCTGGGTAGCAACACTGAGGATCTCGTTACCGGCACAGTCAGTCAGCATGCGGCGGCCATCCAGCATGCTCGGGAAGACATCGGCGATCGAGGGGCAGTGACAATGCTGGCACTCTTCGGTCGATTGCCCAACAGTACGGCCGATTTCGTTGCGATGCGTCGAATAGCGGAGCGTGCCACGGTCGTCGAACAAGCGGATGCGGGCAATTTTCTCATGCCTGCTGACATCATCCATCATTTTGTAAACGATTTCCCGATTGTCTTCGAGCATCTGCAGATGGGTGGTGTACAGGATGATTTCGCTCAGGGTTTCAACATCGGCCTGAGCCTCTTTGAGAAACTCTCCTTTGAGGGTTTGGATGGTGATATAGGCGAATAAGGCGATGGTGGCGACCAGCACCAAGCTGGTGCAAATCGTAAATTTTCCGGTCAGACTGCGGTACGGCCACTTCACCTTCACCTGCGCCTCCACCGACAGCATGTTGCGCAAACGTGAACAGTCGGCACTGCCCCTGTTTCGGCCGGCAGGGAAAATCCCGGCGACCTTGGCAGTCCCATTCGCAAGGCCCCGGAACTTGTCGTCCCACCAGTAAACAACTTGACCTTGACGGTTATGGTATTTTAATTATTTTTCACAAATATCTACCACAACTGCGCAACTGTCAAGCACATCTGTGGCCTCGGCACTCTCAGATATTGATGTATGTTTACTTCATATTAACATGCTCCGTCTTGAGTTTGACTTGCTCTTCAGTCAGCATCGCCCCGTGGGAGGGGGCCATAGACTGCCCCTCGTGGATGCGGTCAACGGGCCCTTAAACCACCAGCAGCAGCTGGTGGTTTAAGCTGCAGCCACAGAGGAAATGGACTCTTCACCAACGGCGGCTCCGTCTCCCCTCTTCAGCGGACAGCCCCTCAGGAAAAGCTTGATCCTAGCGACTTGCGCCATGCCTAGCAAGGATCGGTAGACCAGGAATTGCCTCTCGCAAAGCTACCCACCGATTGACTTGTCGCGGGGTCCGTACCCGTTGTTCACAGTTATGGCGGGAAGCGCTCACACCTGCAAAAGCCGTTCTGATATAATAGGATACTATCCGGCAGACAAGGATGAGGTCATGCGTTTCGGCCTCTGCTGCCTGTTCGGAAATGGTACGCAGCCGCTTGACCCTGGAGAACGATGATGTCAGCTACACGCCACGCGACCTGCTGCCGATTTGCCAGAGCCTTCGCTGCCGCTGGTGTACGACGTGCATCACCATCGCTGCAATCCGGATGGCCTTTCGGTTGCAGAGGCGTCGGCATTGGCGGCGGAAAGCTGGCGGGCTTTGGTGCGGGAACCCTACTGCCACCTTTCTTCGCCGCGGGCTGCTGGCAGGGGAGCGACCCTAAACCTCATGCCGACTACATCGATCCGGAAGATTTTCCGGACAGCTGGCAGGGATGGAAAATGACCGTGGACGTGGAGGCCAAGGCCAAGGAGATGGCTGTGGTCAGACTGATGGCAGACTTGCGCACGGCGGGCGGCATTTGAACGGCCAACTCAGCTCGGTCATGGCTGCGAGTTTGCTCTGGGTGCTTGCGGGATGTGCAGGTGAGCGCCCGGCAAACCTGGGGGTGACGAACGGAGCCCTTGCGGCGTGCCCGTCCTCGCCGAACTGCATTTCCAGCCAGGCGGCCGACGAACAGCATCGAATCGCCCCTTTTCCTTTAACTGCAGACCCGGAAACCGCCTTTGCCCAGTTGCTCGCGGTGCTCAAAGTTCGTCCGGATACGACCGTCCTCGAGACGACCGACAACTACCTGCGGGTGGAATTGAGGACGACTCTCTTTATCGATGACGCCGAATTCCTGCTCGACCGGGAACATCGCCTCATCCACGTGCGCTCCGCTTCGCGGCTCGGTTATTCCGACCTGGGCAAGAACCGGCGCCGGATGGAAGAAATCCGCGCGCAATTTGGTACGATTGAAGCTCGTCGATGAGCAATTTCAGCAAAAACCCAATTGCAACCGTGATCTTCCGGTTGCGTGTTGTAGCAATGCACACCCCGCTTATCGCCCTCTTGCTCTGCGTTTTACTGAGTATCCACGTTGTTCCCACCCAGGCCATGACCGTCGAGAGCGTCACCTTTGCCGATCAGGTCGACATCGGGGAAACGACGGTGCCGCTGCACAATGTCGCCTTGCTCCGCTATCTGAAGTTCTTCAAGGCTTATGTGGCCGCACTCTACCTGCCAGAGGGAGTGAGCCCGCAGGAAGCTCTGGACGATGTGCCCAAGCGGCTGGAGATCAGTTACCTGGTTGCGATCCGTGGCGAAGATTTCGACAAGGGGGCGGCGCCGGTGCTGAAGCGCAACCTGACCGCGGCAGAGTTATCCCGGTTGCAGGATCGCCTTGACCGTCTCAATGCCACCTACCAGGATGTGCGGCCCGGGGACCGCTATGCCCTCACCTATCTACCTGGAAGGGGAACGGAACTGGCCCTCAACGGCAGCCCCCTCGTCACCATCGAAGGAGCAGATTTCGCCGCCGCCTACTTCGGCATCTGGCTGGGACAAGAACCGATCGACGCCGAGCTGAAGCGAGCGTTGCTGAAAGGACGCTGACCAACATGAAGATCTTGCTGACCGCTGTCTGTCTGGCTGTGCTGGCGTTGATGCTCTGCCTATCGATCGCTGCCTCTCTGCAGCAGGACATCATCAGTGCCAACCGCCAGCTCTGGCTAGACCCCTGGTATCGGGTCCTCCTCGCTGATGCCTACTGCGGGTTCTTGTTCTTTTGGCTCTGGGTCGCCTGGCGGGAGCAGTCCGGGCTCTGGGGTGCCTTCTGGTTCTTGTTGATCATGGGCCTGGGCAATCTGGGGGCGGCTCTCTACCTGTTGCTGCAATTGCGCCGCTGGCAGCCCGCGGACGGAGTTGCCCGGCTACTGCTCGGCAACAGGCGAGGAACTCTGCCTCGCCGTTGACGGCTCGCTGGGACTGGCTATCATTACTCTTGCGCTTCAGTCATCTCGACTGCCATGACCCAGATATTTCTTATCAGCTGCGGCGCCGTAATGGCCTACATGACCGGCTGGTTCATCGCTGCCCAGGTCCGGGGCCGCAATGACATTGCCGATGTCGCCTGGGGGCTCGGTTTCATCCTGGTCGCTGCCGTCTCGCTCGCGAGCGCCGGCGTCTACCCGCCGCGGGGTCTGCTGGTGTCTGCCCTGGTGCTGGTATGGGGAATTCGCCTGGCGCTGCACATCCATGCCCGCAATCGCGGCAAGGGCGAGGACCAACGCTATCGGCAATGGCGCGAGGAGTGGGGGCGCTGGTTCGTGCTCCGCTCGTTT
>JAJRDJ010000356.1 GCA_028678445.1 Methylococcaceae bacterium | reverse complement strand
CGATGGCTGTATTACGGAAGAGCACCAGCGGCGCCCGGCGGAACTGAATGACGATTTCCGTCGAGCGGGCGCCCATGCGCTTGCCGGTACGGAGATAAAACGGCACATCGGCCCAGCGCCAATTGTCGATCATGAGCTTCATCGCGATGAAGGTCTCGGTGCGGGAGTCCGGCGCAACGCGGGGCTCGGCACGGTAGCCGTCCACCGCTTCTCCACCCACCATACCCTCGCCGTACTGGCCCCGCGCCATTTTGCTGAGGACGTCCTCGGGCGTCGGAATTTGCACGGCCCGCAGCACCTTGGTCTGTTCGTCGCGAACCGCATCGGCCTCGAAAGAGACCGGCGGCTCCATGGTGGTCAGCGAGAGCAACTGGAAGAGGTGATTGGGCACCATGTCCCGCAGCGCACCCGCGTTCTCGTAATAGGCTCCGCGCCGCTCCACGCCAACCGTTTCGGCGGCGGTGATCTGGACATGGTCAATGTACCGTCGATTCCAGATCGGCTCGAAGATGCTGTTGGCGAAGCGCATGACCAGGATGTTCTGGACCGTTTCCTTGCCGAGATAATGATCAATGCGGTAAATCTGCCGCTCGCGTAACACCTGCTTGATATCGGCGTTCAGCTCGACCGCCGATTCCAGGTCATGGCCGAAAGGCTTCTCGATGATGACACGACGCCAGTTACCGCCTTCCTCGGTGGCGAGACCCGCCTGACCCAGTTGCCTGACGATCTCGCCGAAAAAGGTCGGCGCGGTAGCGAGGTAAAAGAAATGATTGTCCTCGATGTCATGGACACGTCGGGCCTCCGCGCACAAGTCCCGGAGCTGTCCATAAAACTCGGGGTCGCGCACATCGCCATAGACATAATGAATGCGCTCCCTGAACCAGTCGAGCACGGCGGTGTCGAGCACATCGTCGGCATAGGCGCGAATTGCCTCCACCAGACGCTCGCGAAATTCATCTTCACCCAGCGCCTCCACCGAGGTGCCGACTATGGCGAAGCGGCTGGAAAGCAATTTTGCCCGGGCCAGGTTGTAGAGAGCGGGCAGCAGCTTACGTTGGGTAAGATCGCCGGTCGCGCCGAAAATAACCATGACGCATGAGTCGCCGGGCCGGCCGGGTACTTCGGGAAGCAGACTGGCTGGGGCATTCATGGCTTCTCCTGATGGCCGCCGAACTGGTAGCGCATGGCGGAAACCAGCTTGCAGGCAAATTCGTCCTCGCCGCGCGAGGCGAAGCGCTGGAAGAGCGCGGCACTGAGTACTGGCGCCGGGGTGCCCAGCTCTATCGCGGCATTGATCGTCCAGCGGCCTTCGCCGGAGTCCGAGACCTGCCCCGCAAATTCTCCGAGTTCGGGGCTTGCCGCCAGTGCGTTCGCGGTCAGGTCGAGTAGCCAGGAGGTCACCACACTGCCGCGCCGCCAAAGTTCGGCGATATCGGCCAGGTTCAGGGGGTACTGGAAATGTTCGGGATGACGGAGCGGCGTGGTTTCGGCATCGGCCTCGCGGGTCACGGCGCCTATATTGGCGTGTTTGAGGATATTGAAGCCTTCGGCATAGGCGGCCATTACCCCGTACTCGATCCCGTTATGCACCATTTTGACAAAGTGCCCGGCGCCGGGCGGACCGCAATGGAGATAACCCTGCTCGGCGGTTCCACCAGCCTGCTCGCGCCCGGGGGAGGGCGGAATGTCACCCATCCCCGGCGCCAGGGTCTTGAAGATGGGATCCAGATGGCGCACTGGCTCAGCCGCGCCGCCTATCATCAGGCAGTAGCCCCGCTCCAGCCCCCAGACGCCGCCACTGGTGCCGACATCGAGATAGTGGAGACCCTCAACCGTCAGCGCTTCGGCTCTGCGAATATCGTCGATGTAACAGGAGTTACCGCCATCAAGTAGGATATCGCCGGCGTCAAGGAGACCCTTGACCCGCCCGACCATCTCATCGACTACCGCCGCCGGCAACATGATCCAGATGGCGCGGGGGGGTTTAAGGGCATTGATAAACGCCTCCAGAGAGTCGGCGCCGATCGCGCCCTCGGCTGCCAGCAATGCCACGGCGCCTTGGTTGAGGTCGAACACCACGCACTCATGGCCTCCCCGCATGAGCCGGCGAACCATGTTGCCGCCCATCCGGCCCAGACCGATCATTCCCAACTGCATCCTGCGCTCCCTAGTCTAAATTCATTCCAGTTGTAGGCTGTGCTGGTCCATCGTCCATCGGCTACTCGACCGTCACCGACTTGGCCAGATTCCGCGGCTGGTCGACGTCGGTCCCTTTGATCAACGCCACGTGATAGGCCAGGAGCTGCAAGGGCACCGTGTATAGGATGGGCGCCACCACTTCATCCGTTTCCGCTACCCGTAATAGATTCACGCCCGGGACTGAGTCCATGGGAGCCCCAGCATCCGCGAACACGTAAAGTTCCCCGCCTCGGGCATGGACTTCCTGAAGGTTCGACTTGAGCTTTTCCAGCAATTCATCGTTGGGCGCGACCGCCACGACCGGCATCTGGTCATCGATCAGTGCCAGCGGGCCATGCTTGAGCTCACCCGCGGGGTAGGCTTCGGCATGAATGTAGGAAATCTCCTTGAGCTTTAGCGCGCCTTCCATCGCAACCGGGTATTGCGGGCCACGTCCGAGGTAGAGGGCATGCTCCTTGTCACCGAACAGTTCTGCCCAGCGCCGGATCTCTTCTTCCAACCTCAGGACGTTTTTGACCTGCTCAGGCAGGGATTCAAGCTCCGCGATAATCATGGCCTCGCGTTCTCGGGACAGCCCGTGCCGGCGCCCCAGGGCGAGCACCAGAAGCAACAGGGCCACCAGTTGTGTCGTGAAAGCCTTGGTTGAGGCTACCCCGATCTCCTGACCGGCCCGTGTCATGAGGCATGAATCAGATCCACGCACGATGGAACTTTCCGGCACATTGCAGATGGCCAGGGTGTGGGCATAGCCCAGCTTTTTGGCTTCTTTCAGGGCCGCCAGCGTATCGGCCGTCTCACCGGATTGGGAGAGGGTGACGAACAAGGTTCCGGGCGCCACCACATGTCGGCGATAGCGGAATTCGCTGGCCACCTCCACCTGGCAGGCCAGCCCGGCCAGATCTTCCATCCAGTAGCGCGCCACCATCCCGGCGTGATAGCTGGTGCCACACGCGACGATCTGGACGGCCTGAATGTCGTTAAAAGTCTGGCTCGCGAGGGGGCCAAACGCCGCCTCCAGCACCTGCCCCGCCCTGATGCGACCCTCCAGGGTCTTGGCGATGGCCACCGGCTGCTCGTGAATTTCCTTCTGCATGTAGTGCCGGTAGTGGCCGCGCTCAACTGCATCGGCCGATAGTCCGGTCTCATGCACGGGGCGTTCCACCGGCTGGCCCGACTGATCAAATATCCTGACCTTCTCGGTGCTCAGTTCGGCGAAATCTCCATCCTCAAGAAACACGAAGCGCTGGGTTTCGCCCACCAGCGCAAAGATGTCCGAGGCAATGAAATTTTCACCCTCGCCCAGCCCGATCACCAGAGGACTGCCTTGCCGTGCCGTGATCAGCCGGTGGGGATCTCCCGTGGATATCACGCCAATCGCGTAGGCACCTTCCAGGACGGCACAGGTGTGGCGGACGGCCTCTAGCAAGCTATCGCCGTTAGTCAGGAATTCATGAATCTGATGGACGATGGTTTCGGTATCGGTCTCCGATTCGAAGGCGTAACCCTTCTCTTCGAGTGTCAGTCGCAAGGCTTCATGGTTCTCGATGATGCCGTTATGCACAACGGCAAGGGTCTCCCGGCACAAATGCGGGTGGGCATTGCGCTCGGAGGGCACACCGTGGGTCGCCCAACGGGTATGAGCAATCCCGATCCGCCCATTGGCGGGGACCTCCTTGAGCGCGGCCTCTAGCTCGCGAATCTTGCCCTTGCGACGCACCCGAAGCAATTCGCCCGAGGGGTCCAGAACGGCGACCCCCGCCGAGTCATAGCCGCGATATTCGAGACGCCTGAGCCCCTCCAGCAACAGCGGGGTGACGATGCGGTGCGATACGGCGCCAACGATTCCGCACATGGTTCAGTCCCTCTTGATCTTGGTTGGCCGCTTCCACCCCTCGCGCGTGGCTTGCCTGGCCCGGCTTAGGGTCAGCGTGTCGGCGGGTGCGTCCTTGGTGATGGTTGATCCGGCGCCTATGGTCGCGTTCCTGCCGACCCGGACTGGCGCCACCAGGTTCGTGTCGGAGCCGATGAAGGCGCCATCCTCGATGATGGTCTGAAACTTGTTCGCCCCATCGTAATTGCAGGTGATGGTGCCAGCTCCGATATTCACTTCGCTGCCGATGATCGAATCTCCCACGTAACTCAGGTGATTGATTTTTGAGCGACTGGCGACGGTGGATTTCTTGATTTCGACAAAATTGCCGATATGCACCTGTTCACCGATGACGTTGTCCGGTCGCAGCCGAGAAAATGGTCCGATACGGCAGCCCGGCCCGACAACGGATTTTTCGATCACCGTGTTGGCCAGAATCTCGACATCATCTCCAATTTCGCTGTCACGAATCACAGTGTTGGGGCCGATCCGGACCCGGCTACCTAGTTTGATTTGGCCTTCAAGTATGACGTTAACATCGATCTCGACATCCTGGCCGATGGATTCAATCGCTCCCCGCACATCAAAGCGCGCCGGGTCCCGGAGCGTTACGCCCTCCGTCATCAGCTTTTCGGCTAGGGCACTTTGATACACCCGTTCCAGATGAGCGAGTTGCTGACGATTGTTGACACCCAGCACTTCATCCACGGTCGACGCCATTGCGGTCTTCACGGGAACGCCATCCTGCACGGCCAGGGCGATAATATCGGTCAGATAGTATTCACCCTGGGCATTCTCGTTATCGAGACGACCTAGCCATTGCTTCAGCCGTCCACCATGGACTGCCAGGATGCCGGTGTTGCCTTCCCGGATGGCCTGCTCCTCGAGACTGGCGTCCTTTTCCTCGACGATTTTCAGCACCGCGCCCAGGGCATTCCGCACTATCCTGCCGTATCCATGCGGGTCATCCAGGCATACCGTCAACAACCCGAGGCTCCCATCCTCCGTGAGTGATAGCAGGTTCTCGACTGTTTCGCGACCGAGCAGCGGCACATCCCCATACAGTATCAGCACCGTGGCTGCATCGCCGATCTCGTTCGCCACCTGCATGGCGGCATGGCCCGTTCCCAGACGCTCCTTTTGCTCGACCCAGAGCGTATCGAGATGCGACAAACTGGCCAGCACCCCCTCGCCGCCATGACCATAAATGATGGAGATTTTTTCCGGCCCGAGCGATGTTGCGAGCCGATGCACGTGCTCGAGTAGGGGCAGGTCACCGATCTTGTGCAGCACCTTGGGTAGCGCGGAACGCATGCGCGTGCCCTGGCCCGCCGCAAGAATGATTATTTCAAGGCTCATCGGCTCCTCGCGAGTTTGAACACTGTTCTTGAGAGT
>JAJRDJ010000057.1 GCA_028678445.1 Methylococcaceae bacterium | reverse complement strand
TCAGGAACAGCGGGGCGATGGCCATCTGTTCATCACGGCGCTGGCCTATCAGTGCGTCCAGCTGATCCGCCGCCGCTTGCGAGAGCACGGCATCGATGCACGGTGGAGCACGCTGCGCGAGACCCTCGCCAGCCCATGCCGGGTCACCGCCACCTTCCAGCGCGCCGCTGGCCGCACCCGGCACGTCCGCAAGACCACGCGCGCCGAACCGGACGCCCGCGCCATGTACCAGGCCCTGAACCTCACCCCCGCCCCGGGAGGGTTCGTCAAGATTATTGTGTCACCCACCACTGCCCCGATGACGAGCCTGTGCCTGTAGTGCCACTCGTCATTTTGTTGATCAGTAGGATACTGATAAGGAAGAGGATTTTTTGGGGGGCTGTGAAGATGGGCTAACAGCAGGGGGCGGACAACCCGCATCGCCGGTCAGTGAGGCCGCCAGACCGCCCCGCAACCGACTGGTACGGCCCGATGGCATCCGTAAGACGTGAAGAAAACGCGCTGCGCAAGTGGTGATGGTTGCGGTGGGTTACACCCCTTTCCGACAGACTCCCAGTTATCAGCATTCAGCTGTTCGTCGGGTTGAGTTCTGGGGAATGGCTTGGCAGGAAGAACCATTCGATCAGAATATTTCAGGACCATATAATCTGGGAAGAAAACAGGCTTCTTGTAGGGTTGAAGAAGTCAATAGGCAGTCCCTTCACACTACTCGTGAATTGGACGCTGTGCTGAGTTTAATTTCAGCGCAATGAATACACTTTCCCCCTCAACAATCAGGCAGACGCATCCTCCCTCCGGCTGCATGCCAGTGTGTGCAACCGGATCAGGGTTTCAGGATCGGATACCAGGCTGCGCTTTTCGGCGGCCGAGAGCTTTTCGGCACCTTCCTCGACCAGTTGATAAAGCAGCGCGCGAAGCTGATGGCGCTGGCGTTTCTTTACGGGACGGTTGGGCAGCAGGGCTAGGTGCAACGCGCAGACACCAGGGTCGGCGAGATTACGGGCTTCACCGGCAGACGCGCTCGCGGCGTCCGCGGCTTCGAGCTGCGTCAGATGTTCCTTCAACAACTGAATGATGCGCGGCTCTTGGTACTCTTCTGGCGTCAGAAACAGCCCCATACGCCGTGCCGCCTGACCGACGGCGGCGCTGCTCGACAGCATCGAGAGGGGGATGGATAACACCAGACCACTCAGTACCGGGATGAGCCAGGCAAAAAAACTCGGGACGTAGAGGAAACTCACCCACCCGGCCGCAAGGCCGATCAGGGTGTGCTCGCCATGGGCCTGCACGGCTTCCCAGAGGCTCAGCCGGTGATCATCGCGATTCTGCGGTGGCCAGCCGACGCTACGCCGCATGAGGATGGCGAAGACGAACTTGCTTTGGTAAATCATCAACACCGGCGCCGTCAGCACGGAGAACAGACTCTCCAGAAAAACGCTCAGCATGGCCCGAATCGCCCCGCCATAGCCCTTGATCTTGCGCCAGTGGAGCAGGCCCAGGATCAGGCTCCAGATTTTCGGCAGGAATAGCATGGCCAGAGTCACCAGCAATACCGTGGTCATTTCGACCGTAT
The DNA here is from genome assembly GCA_028678445.1 of Methylococcaceae bacterium. Lineage (GTDB taxonomy): Bacteria > Pseudomonadota > Gammaproteobacteria > Methylococcales > Methylococcaceae > UBA6136. The sequence continues at coordinate 1,848 of JAJRDJ010000057.1, read as the reverse complement.
AGGATTCCGGCCAGACGGGGAAAAGATTGTCGCCGAAAAAATAAACGGGCATGGTCTGGCTTTGTATGTAGGCTTCGAAGCCGGTGAGGATGAGGAACATCAGCCACAACGGCGAAGACACATAGGACATGATGCCCATCAGGAAGTACAGGCGGCTCAAGCCCGAGAAGCCTTTGGCGAAGACCATGCGCAGGTGCTGCAAGTTGCCCTGGCACCAGCGCCGGTCGCGCTTGGCGTAATCGATCAGGGTCGGCGGCAATTCCTCATAGCTGCCCTTGAGCTCGGGGGCGATCCACACTGCCCAGCCCGCCTGCCGGAGTAAGGCGGCCTCGACCGTGTCATGGCTGAAAATCTCCCCGCCGAACGGCTCCTTGCCGGGCAGCTTGGGCAGTCCGCAGTGCTGGACGAACGGGGCAACGCGGAGGATGGCATTGTGTCCCCAGTAACCACTGCCGGATAGCTGCCAGTAATTGATGCCCCAGATGAAGATATCGCCGTAAAAATTGCTGGCGAACTGCAATATCCGCGAAAACAGCGATTTGTGATTGGCCGGCAGCGGTGGCGACTGGATGAGGGCCACGCCGGGATGCGCTTCCATCATGTCCACCATCTTGACCAAGGTGTCGCCCGCCATGAGACTGTCGGCATCCAGCACCACCATGTAGCGGTAGCGGCCGCCCCAACGGTGGCAGAAATCCTCCAGATTACCGCTCTTCCGGGCGATATTTTTCTCGCGGTTGCGATAGAAAATGCGGCCATGGGCGTCGAAATCCACACACATCCGGTACCAGTTGGTTTCTTCCTGCATCCAGCAATCCGGGTCGCGAGTGTCGCTGAGGATCAGCATCTCGAACTCTTCGCCGCGCCCTGTTTCCTGGAGCGATTGCCAGATGGCCCGAAGGCCCGCCGTGACCCGGCTGGGGTCCTCGTTGTAAATCGGCATCACCAGGGCGGTACGCGGCGGTCCCCCCGGGGCGGCGGTGCGCGTGGGGGGCATCCGGCCAATCGAGTATTTATCGCCGCCGCGCAGCAAGACCCAGAAGCCCAGGGTCGCGGTCCAGAATGAAGTACTGACCCAGAGGATCAGTAAGGTGTAGAGAATCAGGAGCACCAGTTCCGTGGGCGTGATGCCATTCTGCAAAAAGGCGCTGGAAATCATGGCCAGCGCCAGAAAAGCGGTCAGCACCACCAGAACGAAGAACAGCGTCCGCCTGGCGGTAATTGCTCCTGACGTTAGCGCGACAGCGGGCGGGTACATGCGATGGGGAACCTGGAGTTAGTGATCCGTGGATTTGAACAGCCAGAAACTCAAGGGCACCGGCGTCATGGTCACCCTGGCCTCCGGCGGCGTCGGCTGGGGCAGGGAATGGGCCAGCCGCTCCTTCAAATGGCGAGTGACATCATCATGGGCGAACAGCGAGTCCGCCGGGAAGGTGTCCGATAGTAACAGGGCGGCCCTGGCGGCGGCGAGGGGGTGAGGGTCATTGGAGGGCGGCAAACCCGCCGCCGTGGCCAGCGCATGGTCGAATCGCCGTTGGGCTTCCTCGAGCGCGCGCCGCAGCAAATCCGCCGACGAGGCGCGCCCCACTCGCCGCCTCGCGCTGGCCAGGCAGTCTCTGGACAGGCTGGCGATCAAGTCCTCATCGACCAGGCCGAGCTGGTTCCAGTAAGCGGAAATTCGCTCAAGCACCGGACTCTCGTCCAATGCCGCGGTCATTGCCGTCATGGCACGTTCCACTGATAGACCCAGGATTCGGTCAGGATATCCTTACCCTCGCGGAGGACGGCCCTGAGTTCAGTGGGATTCCTGCCCTTTTCCGGCTGGAGATCGAAACTGAGACGCCAAGT
>JAJRDJ010000355.1 GCA_028678445.1 Methylococcaceae bacterium | reverse complement strand
GACAAATCGCCGGTACCCTCGGCAGCCGGAACGGATAAAGCCGATCATGGCCGGCTGGGCCTCGCCGTACGGCCACTGACGCCGGAGGAACAGCGTGTCACCCAGGTGAAGGGCGGGCTTTTCGTGGAGAAGGCCGTAGGGCCGGCCGGCAAGGCGGGAATCCGTAAGGGCGATATCGTACTGGCCGTCAATGGGCAGACCGTCAACGATACCGCCGAGCTGCGCGAACTGGCGAAGCGGGCCGGCAAGTTCATCGCCCTACTGATCTACCGGGCGGGAAACACGCTCTTCGTGCCCATTCAGCTCGACTGAACTTGCAGTTATTGGTCCCGCCATGAGGGGCTCCTAAAACCACTCATGGCGGATTCACTTAATATCGCCGAGCGAAGACCGATAAAATGATCGCACCCCCCATTATCCAAAAATGCAACCGCAGAAATCACCAGAAAAAAAGCCCTTAATCCCCCTTTTCCGGAGACCATGGTGGATCCTGTTTTGCCTGGTCCTTCTTTCAACGCTAGAGGCTTGCGCGAGTCTCTATAAGCCTCAAAACGATCGGTTAGCCACTATAGACAATCACAAGGGCTACCGTTTGGCTAATAGCCGTAATGGTGATTTCGGCGAGCATCTCATTTTTTTGGCTTTTTCAGGAGGGGGAACCCGGGCGGCGGCACTGTCCTATGGTGTTTTGAAGGAGTTGCGAGATACCCAGGTTGATGCCCGCAGACAACGTGTGAGATTGCTGGACGAGGTAGACAGCATCAGTTCTGTCTCAGGGGGTAGCTTCACGGCAGCTTACTATGGGTTATTCGGCGACAAGACTTTCACGGATTATGAAAAGGCTTTTCTGCGGCAGAGTATTCAGGGAACACTGATTCGTATGCTTTTCAGTCCACTCTACTGGTGGGACAGCATTTTCAAGAGTTTTGACAGGACTGAAATGGCGATTGATTACTATGACAGTCAAATCTTTGAGGGCAAGACCTTTGCAGATTTCAATCTGCAAAATACTCCATTTATTGAGATAAATGCCACCGATCTGGCGGCTGGCAACCGTTTCTCGTTTATTCAGGCAGCGTTTGATCTGATTTGTTCGGATTTGGATAAATTCTCGGTAGCGCGTGCGGTTACCGCTTCATCGGCGGTACCCGTCGCTTTTCCCACCGTAGTGCTCAAAAACTATGCGGGAGAGTGTGACTCCCATCGATCCAACATCGTTAAGCAGCTTAATGCCAGAAGCGACAATGACCCAAGAACGCGAAGGTTAAAAGAACGCGTGAATTCCTACCTTGACCGTAAGGCCCGCCCCTACATCCACTTGGTGGATGGAGGCATTGTGGATAATCTTGGCTTGCGGGCCTTGGCTGATCGTATCAAAACACAGGGTAGCGGCTTTTTTCTCCAGAATGGAAAGCCCATACCAAAGGACGTGTTAGTCATTACCGTCAATGCCCAGGTTAAACCGGAACGTAGTATGGATATATCCGCTAATAAGCCTTCGGTCTCGGATACCATCAACGCGATGTCTGATGCCCAGATGTCGCTTTATAACGATGAAACAAAATTACTATTGCAGAACAAGCTTGACGAATTAAAGGATGAGGTCAACGCGCAAGGTCTCGATGTAAAGTTCCACACTGCCGAGGTCTCGTTTGACTCGGTTGAGGCCAAAACCATGAAAAGCTTTCTCAACAGTTTGCCCACCTCACTGGAGTTATCGGATCAAGATGTAGATATCCTCATCGATACGGCAGCACAGTTGTTGCGCAGGTCGCCTGGGTACAGGAAATTTCTGGAGCTGAACGGCGGAAACCGGCTGAAGGGGACAGCCGGTAGCACCACTACCGCCACAGCGCATTAGCTCAGCAGCCTGCTTCTGCCATGACACAAGCGACAGAGCCGGATGTGATCCTGTTGTCGGCACTGATCTACTCATAAATCTTGCCCATTCATGCCGCAGAAAACCCAGATCATTTCGGAATGAAAGCCACCGCTGTGTCCCTTCGCTGATCAGAAGAAGTCCGTGAATAATTGCAGCTGGTACAGCATGCCGCTCTCGCCTGCACGATAGCCGGTCAGAAGATTCTGGGCGGGTGAGTGATTGATATTGAGGACCTCGAAGGTCGCGCGCCAATCACGGCTGTTGCGGAAGTACCAGTTCACACCACCGCCAACCTCATAACCGCCACCGAACTGGCCTGTGACGAAGGAAGACCGTGCGAACGTCTCCAGCTTGCTCGGCATCAGGAAGTAGCCTCCCTGTAAAAGGCCCCCATGGTCGAAGAGGCTGCCGATCGGTATGTCGCGACCGACGTAACTGAATCCGTACAGCCAGCGCAAGAAATACTCGCTCGATAGGCTGAAACCCCGGTATTTCAGTGCCGCATCGATCGCCCAGAGACTGACATCGGTCGTACGCAATTCGACGCCCGGTGCCAGAACGTTAGGGCGGAACAAGGGCGTCCCATCAGAAAGCCGCAGAATGGTATCCTCTGGGTTGCCTGTTTCTGTCGCCCCGAAGCCCTGATTCGATTCTCGTGAGAACGCCACGTTGGTGCCGATCCGGGGACTCGGACGCTCATGATTCTCGATATCCGAGGGACCCGGACCGAAGGGACCCATCGGCTCCCACCAGACAGTCCCGCCAAACGCCTTGGACGAGCCGACTCTCTCCACGCCCTGATTGAATCGGTTCAATGAGTTGGCCACCATGGCGATGTAATGGACATTCTCCAATGGCTCTCCTTGTGCCCAGATACCTGGGCTGATGTTCGGCCGAAAGAACGTCGTCGCCATCAAACGATCCGCACCCAGCGTGTAACGGAATGACTCGTTCCATTCCCGCGTGCCTGGAACGATCCAGTTACCGGCTCTGAGGTCGAATGCTTTGCTGAAACGGAAGTTCATCCAGCCGAGGAATACCGTGCTGTTCAGCGCCGTCGACGAGAAGAGGTTGGCCGTGAACTGCAGCCGCGGATCGATAGCGTATCCCGAGAGTTGAATGAAGTTACGGGTGAGCTCGATGGAATTGTAATTGCTCACCGGCAAGAGGGCTCCAGCACTGTTGATCCAATAATCCGCATCCCGAGCAAATAAAGAATAGCGCGCCTGACTGAAGATGTCCGCGCGCAATTCATACGGCATCTTTTCCCCTTTGCTGCTTTTTGCAAGAACCACTTGGCCTTGGGAGTCATTGTGATCGTCGGCATGATCCGGCGGGGAAGAAGCAGGAGGGGTTGAATTTATCATCCGGATGGGCGGAGATGGCGATTTCGGCAAACCTCCTGAGTTCACGCGTTGCTCCGAGGGATATCCGGGCGTGTTTTGTGTTTTTTTGTCTGCCTCCAAT
>JAJRDJ010000056.1 GCA_028678445.1 Methylococcaceae bacterium | reverse complement strand
GCGGCGTTTCGTCCGTGGCGATCCCGGATTGATCGGCGAGGTGGCAAGTTGCATTGGTGGGAGCAGCGATCTCTATGAGGACGACCTGAGACCGCCGACCTGTGGCATCAACTTCATGACGTGCCATGACGGCTTTACCTTGCATGATCTGGTCAGCTATAACCATAAGCACAATGCAGCGAATGGTGAAAATAATCGGGATGGTTCGGACCACAACTTCAGCTGGAATTGCGGTGTGGAGGGCGATACCGATGATCCCGCCATCATGGCATTGCGTCGCCGCCAGGCAAAAAATCTGCTCGGTATCCTCATGCTCAGCCTGGGGGTACCGATGCTGCTCTCAGGAGATGAGGTACTGCGGAGCCAGCGCGGCAACAACAACACCTGGTGCCAGGACAACGAACTATCCTGGTTCGACTGGCGACTGACCGATACGCAGAGCGGCATGCTCCGCTTCGTGAAATGGCTCATTCGCCTGCGGCGGCGGCACCGCAGCCTGACCCGGAACAACTACCTCACCGGGAAACCCGTTCCGGGTCGCGGCATGCCGGATATCGAATGGCATGGCACCCGCCTCCGCGAGCCCGGCTGGGATGATCCGAGCGCCCGCCTGCTGGCCTATACGCTGGCCGGGCTGGATGCTGCCGAGGACGATCTTCACGTCATCCTCAACATGAGTGACGGTTCCCAGGAGTTTGCCATCCCCGTCATTGCGGGCCGGACGTGGCATGTTGCCATCGACACCAGCAGTGCGGAACCAGACGACATCTTTGAGCCCGAGTTGCAGCCGCTTTTCGAAAGCCCGAGCTACCGGGTCGGCCAACGCAGCATCGTCGTTCTTGAAGCCAGGGTAGTGGTTATGGATACTGCTCGTTAACGACGGCTGTGGTGCTCAAACGCTCATCAATTCGTCGGTTGATTTCGCCCTCCCTGTATTTCCAGCCTAAAATGGCATCCCTGTAACCCAAAGCTTACACAGTCCATGCCATGAGCAAACCCACTCCCAACCTGGTTCACGTCATCCAGAACCAAAAGCAGAAAGCCGCCAGCCGCTCGCATACCCAGTTCCACAATCTGATCAAGAAGATCGACCGGCAGAAACACCAACTGGCCGCCTGGGTGGAAGCAGAGTCCCTCTACCGCGGCAAGGTGGCGGAGGACTATCTACCGCTACTTGAAACCTACGCCGCGGTGAAAGCGGATTTAGCCCGGCTGCTGGACCGCGCCCATGACGACTCCCGCTGCACGAGGCGCGAGCGGGAGAAGCTTTCGCACCTCATTATCACCATGACCGGTGAATTGCTGGAGGAGCACGATCTGGAGGCAGTCAAGCCGCTGTATGACAAGCACAACGCTGTTGATTTCGATACCGAGCAACAGGCGATCGAGGCAAAACAGAGCCTGCTCATGCGCTCGATGATGGAATCCCATCTGGGGATGCAATTCGATGAGGATCAGGACCTCGGCTCCCCTGAAAAAATCGCCGAGGCCCTTGAGCAGAAAATGCGCGAGACGCGGGCCGCCAACGAAGAGCGGCACCGGCAGGCCGAGGCGCGCCGAGCAAAACGCCCCAAATCAGCCAAACAACAGGAAAAGGAAGCACTGAAAGAGGCCGAGAAACAGCACATCAGCCAATCCATCCAGGCGATCTACCGCAAACTGGTGACCGAACTGCACCCGGACCGCGAGCCGGACCCGGCCGAGCGCGAACGGAAAACGACACTCATGCAGGCGGTGAACGTAGCCTATGAAAAGCGTGATTTGCTGCAGCTCCTGGAATTGCAACTCACCCTGGAGCAAATCGACCCGGATCATCTGGGGTCCCTGACCGAGGAACGCATCAAGCATTACAACAAGGTTCTGCGCGAGCAATCGGGCGAATTGCAGGTTGAGTTAATGGAACTGGAGCATCGAATCAGGATGCAAATGAATCTTCCGCCCTTTGGCCGCCTGGTGCCCGAGGATGTTCTCAAGCACCTGAAACGCGACATCAGTCATCTCAAATCAGACATCAGGTCGCTCAGGAAAGATCTCGAATCCCTCGCCGATTTCGCTGCGCTCAAGGCGTGGCTCAAGGGCTATAAAATCCCCAAGCGCCAGCCGCTGGAAGAGAGCTACGCGGACCTCCTCTTCCCATCGCCCTGGTTTTGATGGCACGGGCACGGACCCGCGCCCAGTCTACCCGGTCACCTGAAAATCCCGCATATCGCAGAGGGGCGTCAACTCGACTACCCGGCATTCGTCCACACGGGCTCGCGGTGGCCCTGACTGGCACCACATTAACAAGGCGGCTACCGCAGTGGCGGGGCCTTCGGCGAGCAGTTCGACCCGTCCATCGGGGAGATTCCGGACCCAACCGCTCAGCCCCAGGCTCACCGCCCTCTCGCGGGATTTGGCGCGAAAGAACACGCCCTGGACTCTGCCGGAAATAGTAACGTGGACGCGCCGGATCATGCGGCATTTTCGAGTGAGGGCCTGAACAAGGCTACCCAAGGCCTTGGTGGATCTTCAGCCATTCGCCAGCAGCCAGCCACAATGAATCCGGGGATTGCGCTCGAAATCTTTCGGGAGCGTCTGACGGGTGATGTCTTCCACCTTGCAATCCGCCAGGGCTGCCGTATCCAGCCGGAATTTGCGGTGATTGGTGGAAAATACCAGCACCCCATCCGGGGTCAGCAGATTCAGGCACTGGCGGATTAGGCCGATATGGTCGCGCTGGATATCGAGTGTGTCCTTCATCCGTTTGGAGGCCGAGAAGGTCGGCGGATCGAGGAAAATCAGGTCATAGCGCCAGTGGCCGTCCACGGCATCGTTCAGCCATTCGATACAGTCGGCCTGAACCAGCTCATGCCGCCCTTCGCGAATACCGTTGAGAGCCAGATT
>JAJRDJ010000354.1 GCA_028678445.1 Methylococcaceae bacterium | reverse complement strand
GGGTCACCCCGGACCTTCAGGCCGAGCCGGGTTTCATGTTCACCGCTGAAACCAACATCTACCGCAGTTCGCTCTACGAAAACGCCTTTCTGGAATACCAAACCGAAGACTTGTGGAATCTTGGCGTCTACGTCATCAACATGCCGATGATCGGCAGCAGCCAGAGTTTCGAGTATGACGCCTATGTCAGTATTGCCAAGTGGCTGCGGGTCGCGGAGAACTGGCTCATCAATGTGGGCACCCAGAACGGCACCACCCTCTTTCAGATGCCCCGGCAACTCCACAATTTTACCTACGCGCAAGGTTTCGTCAGGATCAATGACTACCTCAATCTCAGCGCCGGGACCTTTTATGTCAACCGCGCATTGGCCACCATCAATCAGCCGATTGGCGCCAGCGTCGGCATCGACATCAATTTCATTCCAGGCACACTTTGGACTGAGTTCGATTTTCTCAGCGGTAATACCAACATCAGTGGCTCGGTGGTCAACCTGTTTTGGCGACCCATCAAACCAATCAGTCTCTACCTTGGCGTCCAGGTGCCCGCCTCGCAGAGCGGCAATGAATTTGCCGGGAATGTCGGCATTGCCTTTCAGGATTAGGAAAGCCAAATGCTGAACAGAGCAAGAAAGCAGCGGACCCTGCCCGCGCCAGACCCGAACATTGACGACGCTCTTGTATTCTCTCGCCGGGCTAATCGAGCTGGAGGTAACCGTTCACTACCTTACCGGCTAACGTCATGCCCGGCATGCTTGGTTCCCTCAGCGCCCCAGGCTCCTGGAAGAAGCAGCAACGGTTCGCCGACGTGGCCTGAAAAAATATCCGTAAAAAGCGCAAAAAACACTTGACACGGTTTTTGGCTCGAACTCGTTGATTTCGCCGACGCTTCCAGAATGGCGCAGGCGGACCTGTTCCGCCTTCTGACGACGACGCTCGGCGCCGATCCTGTCCTCGGTTGAGGGGACGGCGCGGCACCCATTCCGCGTCCCCCCTGGCGCGGCTCAGAGGCTAAAAAGCGCCGATAAATTCAGGGCTTACAATAGCCCCATGGATTCGGCCAACGCCTTTATCGAGCCCCCCCAACGCCCCGCCACCTTGGACGAGGCCGAGCAGATCATCGCCGCGCTCTGGCGCCTGCTCCAGGACTGCCGCGAACAACTGGCGCTCAACTCCGGCAATTCTTCCCTGCCTCCTAGCCAGGACCGGCTCTCGGGAAAAGCCAAGGACCGCCTCGCGCGGAAGCCCTCGGGCAAAAAACGTGGCGCGCAAGAGGGCCATGTCGCCCACACCCGAGACCTGGTTCCGGAGGCTGCGGTGGACCGCATCGAACGGTATTTTCCCGAAGCCCGTTGCGCATGCGGCGGCGAGATCGTCATCAATCCGACGCCCAAGTTCCGACACCAGGTGTTCGATCTCCCGGAGATCGCCTATTCCGTCACCGAGCATCAGCGCTTCGCCGGCACCTGCCTGTGCTGCCAGCGATCCGTCACGGCCCGGCTTCCCCAGGAGATTCCCAGCGGCCAGATGGGTCCCGGCCTGATCGCCTGGATCGCCCTGATGAGCGGCCATTTCCGCCTCAGCACCCGCAATCTCCAGAGCCTTCTGGAAATGCAGTGGGGGCTTCACTTCAGTACCGGTGCCATCAGCGAGGCCCAGGAACCGGTCGCCGAGTGGCTGGAACCCCTGGTGGATCACATCGGCGAAACCGTTCGCCAGGCTCCAGTGGCCCACGCCGATGAGACCACCCACTGCCGCGGGCAGAGCCGGCACTGGCTGTGGGTGCTGTGTACCCCGCAGTTGGCTTTGTTCATGGTCCACGCCTCCCGCGGCATGAAGGCGGCCCGGCAGTTGCTCGAAGACTTCTCCGGGATTCTGATCACCGACCGCCATGGCGCCTATGGCATTCATCCGCTGGCCCTGCGTCAACTGTGTTGGGCGCATGTGATTCGCAACCTGGAACGGATTTCAGGGCGCAAAGGGGAGCCCGGCGCACTGGGCCTCTGGCTGGTCAAATTCGCCCGCATCATCGTTCAACTCGAACACCGCTGGCGAAAGAGCGGGTATCGATCCGAGCACTATCGACGACGCTTGCTCGCCGCCCGCGATAACTTTCGCATGGCTCTCGAGCAAGGCCAGCAGGCGCATGTCGGCCAGCGCACCGGTAATGCCTGCAAGAAGTTGCTGGCGGATGAACCCATGCTCTGGACATTCCTCAGGTCCCCCGGTCTGGACCTGACCAACAACCAGGCGGAGCGGGCCATCCGGCCCTATGTCATCTGGCGTAAAACCAGCTTCTTCAGCCAATCCGAACGGGGTGACCGGTTCCGCGCCCACGTCATGACGGTCTCCGAGAGTTGTCGCCGTCTCGACCTCTGTGCCTATCGTTTGCTTCGCCAAGTCTGCGACCAGGGTATCCGCAAACAACCCGTCACCATCAGACTCCCCATCGATCATCTCTACCACATTCCGCCGTCACGCCAGCTTGAAAATCGCTGGGCCGCGTAACCCCGTGAATGGATACAATTTCGCCTGCTGGTCACGAATCCAGCCGAGCTTGGAGATGGCATAGGCGCGCGCCACTTCCAGCCGGGTGCCGGTCGGCGCGACCAGCGTGACGTGGCCGCCCGGCGGATGCACCGAGAGATGCACGTTCTTGACCGCCTTGCGCGTCACGGCGATCTCCACATCGCCGAGCCGGATGGTCTCGATCACTGATACCCCGGCTGGTTCTTGATGATGTCGAACAGCGCCTGCGTGGCCTC
>JAJRDJ010000353.1 GCA_028678445.1 Methylococcaceae bacterium | reverse complement strand
GCGCAGGCGGACTCGGGCGCGCCGCCGAGCCTGCCGCCGGCAATCGAGGCGGGCGCCTCCGGCGGGCCGACACACATCGAACCGGCGCCCGGCGCGGAGCTGACGCCTGCGGCGCGCCGCATCTACCGCGACCTGCTCGCCGCACGCGCCGCCCGCAGACTCGGATAAGCACCCCGGGAAACGGCTTTGATGCGAAATCTGCCCGCCCTCAACGGCCGCCAGGCCGAAAGCCGCTTGCCACGCAACCGGCAAGCCCCCTGCGAAGCTCGGGCCCGCGCGCAACTCGACCGCGCGGCGACCTGGCGGGCGCTTGCGCCGATGCCGAAGCCGCCGGCGGCGGGCAGCGCGTAGCCGGGCGCGGGGGAAAGCCGTGCGCATCGTCATCGACATGCAGGGCGCACAGACCGAAAGCCGTTTTCGCGGCATCGGGCGCTACACCATCGGCTTCGCGCAGGGGGTGGTGCGCAACCGTGGCGGGCACGAAGTGATCCTCGCGCTTTCGGGGCTTTTCCCCGACACCATCGAGCCCATCCGCGCCGCCTTCGATGGCCTGCTGCCGCAGGAAGACATCCGGGTCTGGCATGCGCCGGGTCCGGTCAAGGAGGAGCACCCCGGCAACGAAAGTCGCCGCGAGGTCGCCGAGTTGGTCCGCGAAGCCTTTCTCGCCCGCCTGCGGCCGGACGTGATCCACGTCAGCAGCCTGTTCGAGGGCTATGTGGACGACGCCGTCACCAGCATCGGTCGGTTCGACAAGACAACGCCGGTGAGCGTGACGCTTCATGACCTGATTCCGCTGCTGAACACAGACCATTACCTCAAACCCAACCTCCGTTACGAGCAGCATTACCTTCGCAAGATCGACGACCTCAAGCAGGCGAAGGTCTATCTGGCGGTCTCGGAATCGTCCCGCCAGGAAGGTTTAGCGAACGTCGGCATGCCAGCGAGCCGGGTCATCAATACATCAGAGGCCGTCGAACCCCAATTCCGCCCCCTCGCCGTCGACGACGCTGCCGCCAGCCAGCTTGAGGCAAAGTCCGGCATCACCCGCCCCTTCGTGCTCTACACCGGCGGCGCCGACGAACGCAAGAACCTCCCGCGCCTCATCCAGGCCTATGCCGCCTTGCCATCCGGCCTGCGCGAAACCCATCAACTGGTGTTCGCCGGCAGGATGCCCGAGGGCGACGTGGCCCGCCTGCGGCAGCAGGCGCGAACCGCCGGCCTGCGCGCCCAAGCACTGCGCTTTACCGGCCACATCAGCGACGACGAACTCGTCCAGCTCTACAACCTCTGCCGGCTTTACGTTTTCCCCTCGTGGCACGAGGGCTTCGGTCTGCCGGCGCTGGAGGCTATGGCCTGCGGCGCGCCCGTCATCGGCGCCAGCACCAGCAGCCTGCCCGAGGTGATCGGGCTGGACGAGGCGCTGTTCGATCCGCTCGATGTGGCGTCGATCGCCGCCAGGATCCAACAGGCGCTGACGGATGACGCCTTCAGAACCCGCCTGATCGAACATGGCCTGCAGCAGGCTAGGCGGTTTTCGTGGGACGAGACGGCCCGGCGGGCGATTGCGGCGTGGGAAACCCACCCACCGGCCGATCAACCCGACTATCTCGCGCAATCCACGGCCGAAAGCCGGCTGTACACGGCGATTACCCGGCTCATTCCTGCAGCCAGAGGAGATCAATTGCCGCAATTGGCCGCATGCCTCGCCCTGAACCAGCAGGCCGGCAGCGAACGCCAACTGCTGCTGGACGTTTCCGAGCTCGCACAACGCGATGCCGCCACCGGCGTGCAGCGTGTGGTGAGAAGTTACCTCAGGGGACTGCTGCAATCGCCTCCCAAGGGCTTTCGCGTCGAGCCCGTCTACGCCACGCGCGAAGAGGGCTACCGCTATGCACGGCGCTTCACCGAGCGCTTTCTCGGCCACCAAGATGCCGGCGTTGCCGATGACTCCATTGGCTGGCAGCGCGGCGACATCTTCTTCGGCCTTGACATGCAGCACCATGTCCAGCTGGCGCACGAGGCCTTTTACCGGCAATTGCGGCGGGAAGGGGTGACGGTCAAGTTCCTCGTATATGACCTGCTGCCGATCCAGTTGGCGGATTTGTTCCGGGACTCCGATGCTGGCGAATTGCACGCCCGCTGGTTGGCCATGGTGTCAACGACGGATGGAGCCATCAGCATCTCCAAAGCCACCGCCAATGCCTTCGGCGAGTGGGTGCGCAAGGCCGCCGTCACGCCAGCGGCAACCTTTCAGAACGACTGGGTGCACATCGGTGCCGACATCGACAGCTCGCAGCCATCGACCGGCCTTGCGCCGGACGCCGAGGCGGTACTGCAGGCCATCCAGACGCGCACGACCTTTCTCTGCGTCGCCACCCTGGAGCCGCGAAAGGGGCAGCAGCAGATCCTCGATGCCGTCGAGCAACTCTGGAACGAGGGCATCGACGTCAATCTCGTCTTCGTCGGCCAGCAGGGCTGGAAGATCGAGGCCCTGGCCGAGCGTATCGCCAATCATCCGCAAAACGGTCAGCGCCTGTTCTGGCTGAAAGGCATCAGCGACGAATATCTGGAGCGGGTCTACGGCACCAGCACCTGCCTGATCGCCGCGAGCATCAACGAAGGCTTCGGGCTGCCGCTCATCGAGGCGGCGCGCCACGGCATCCCCATCGTCGCACGCGACATCCCCGTGTTCCGCGAAGTGGCGGGCGACGGCGCCTGGTATTTCGGGGGCACCGCCCCGGCCGAGTTGGCGCAATCGCTCAAGGACTGGCTGGACCTGCACCGCGCCGGACAGCACCCCGACTCGCGGCGAATCCGGTGGTCTACCTGGCAAGAGAGCACCGAAAGGCTCAAGGCGGCGCTCGTCGGGCGCAACTATCCGCGCAAGCAGTTGCTGCTGGATATCTCCGAGCTGGTGCAGCGCGATGCAAGAACCGGCATCCAGCGCGTGGTGCGCAACGTGCTGCGCGAGTGGCTGGCCAACCCGCCCGGCGGCTGGCGGGTCGAGCCGGTCTACGCGACGGTCGATCAACCGTACCGGTACGCCCGGCAGTTCACCGCCCGTTTCCTGGGCGTTTCCGCGGATGGCTTGACGGATGAATCGATTGACTATGCCCCGGGCGATGTTTTCTTCGGCCTGGACTTGCAGCCTCAGGTTCAGACCGCGAAGGCGGGTTTCTATCAGCGGCTGCGCCAGCAGGGGGTGAGGGTCAAGTTTCTCGTGCACGACTTACTCTGTATCCAACAGCCCGAGCACTTTGAGCCCGGTGCAGCTGAAGGCTTTTCGGCTTGGCTAAGGGCAGTAGGCGAGTGCGATGGTGCGATTTGCGTCTCGAAGACCACAGCCGATGAGTTGGCAGGGTGGATGAAGGGCTACGGTTGGAAGCGGCTTCGGCAGTTCTCTGTTGACTGGAACCACAATGGTGGGGATGTCGAGCACGCTGCCGCCAGCCTGGGCCTGCCCGCCAACGCCGATCAGGTGCTCGACACCCTGAAGCAGCGCCCCAGCTTCTTGATGGTCGGCACGCTGGAACCGCGCAAAGGCCATGCCCAGGTCCTCGATGCCTTCGAACAGCTTTGGCAGGAGGGTAGCGACGTCAATCTGGTTATCGTCGGCAAGCAGGGCTGGATGGTCGACAAGCTGGTGGAGCGCCTGTGTGCCCACCCCGAACTCGACCAGCGTCTGTTCTGGCTCGACGGCATCAGCGACGAGTATCTAGAAAGGGTCTACGCCGCCAGCACCTGCCTGATCGCCGCTTCTTATGGCGAAGGCTTCGGCCTTCCGCTGATCGAGGCCGCTCAGCACAAGCTACCCATCATCGCGCGGGATATTCCGGTGTTTCGGGAGGTTGGTGGCGAACACGCACTTTATTTTGTCGGCAACGCGCCCGAAGCGCTGGCGCAAGCGGTCAACAACTGGCTC
>JAJRDJ010000352.1 GCA_028678445.1 Methylococcaceae bacterium | reverse complement strand
TGGGATGAGGCCAAGGCCTTCAGGGTGATTGACAGCCACCGGGAAATGGATGGTGAATTCCAGTCGGACCTGCGCCGCCTGATCGATTACATCATGACGGACACGATCAACATAGGGATGGCGGTCGGTTTGGTCCTGGTCGCAAAATCCCTTGAACGCATCACCCATCATGCCCAGAACCTCGCCGAATACGCCCTGTTTGAAGTGAAGGGTGTCGATATTCGGGTCAAGCAACCCTGAAAGGGGCTTTTCATATCAAGGCTACGCAAGGACTCCAGCGGGAAAGCTGAACACCAGATTTCAGATCACGCCGGCACACAGCCGCCTGTCATGAACGGAAGCGGGTGTGTCGGCTTTCCATACGAGCGAAGCTGCCCTTGAACGGATAATTCCACCTTTCCTCATCAAAGTCATGACGCGATAGCCCGGCGCATCACAATAGGGGTTATTTGATACCACCGAAACCCTCATCCGGAAGTCGGTGTTCATGCGCAGCTTGCTTACCAGTCTTCTTGAATGAGCCTGGGCTCGCGGCGCGGGCCCAAGCCCCAAAGATGACGGCGCCTAGCCCTATCCCGTTCGCTTTGAATCCCTGCAAAGGCTCTGCCCTTCTGCTCGGTTAAGGCGCCTGACCAAGCCGCCTCCCCAATCCGCTCTTGCGCCCCTCCGAGCTGTTGCTACAGCAACACCCAATCAGCACTTGCTGCTGATAAATCAGCACCTTTTTCCAGGAAACCCAATTAACCAACTGAAATAAAAAGTTATTTCTTGTTGGCACGGAATGAGCGTATTTTAAGCTTGAAAACCAATTACGGTTCCCAGGATCAGCAGTATTACATACCAAGGATCCCGCGTGATGGACGGCTTCCCACCACCGGCAAGCCCATGGGCGTGGTGACCACGCCACGCAATGGCGGCCAAGCGAACCTGAAGGTACCCGACGGGGCGACCGATATCTGAGCGCACTCAAGCTGCTCGATGCCGAAGGCAAGGAGCTCGGGGCCAGCCTGACTCCGGAACAGAAACTGGCCTACATTCAGTCGCTGCCCGAGGAAGCGCAGCTCAACATCGTCCAGGATGTGTTATTCAAGGAAATCAAGCAATCCGCGGCCGCCGCGGCTGGCGCGCCGGAATTCCGGCGCGGTGCGCTCTATCAGCGCGGCTTCGACGCCATCCAGACCCTGTACCCGGGCACGGATTACGCGGGCAACCTGGCCCTGGTTTTTAGCCAGATCAAGACGCTGGCCGGCGGCGATATCCGGCTCGATACCCCGGGCGGCAAGGTGGACGTGGGGCTTGCCGGCAAGGTGGGCGGTATCCGCAAGGAGGCCGACGAACTGGGCATCGTCGCGCAACAGCGCGGCGACGTGAGTGCCGTGGCGCTGGGCAACTTCAACGTCAACCAGTCGCGGGTGTTCACCCTCGGCGGCGGCGACATCGCCATCTGGTCATCCAAAGGCGACATCGACGCCGGCAAGGGCGCCAAATCCGCCATCTCCGCCCCACCGCCGATCACCAGCGTCGATGAGAACGGTAACATCGTGACGATCTTCCCGCCCATCGTGTCAGGCAGCGGCATCCAGGCCATTGCCCCCGCCGACAGCAACCTCGGCAACGGCAACGTCTACCTGGCCGCGCCGGCGGGCGTGGTCAATGCCGGCGAGGCAGGCATCGCCGGCGGCCAGGTCGTCATCGCCGCCAGCGCCGTGGTCGGTGCCTCCAACATTCAGGCCTCGGGCGGAACCGTGGGCGTGCCCACTGCCGTTTCGCCACCCGTCGTGCCGGCCGGTGTCTCCGGCGCCGCCGCCGGCGCCGCCAAGGCCGCCACCCAGTCGGGCGGGCCGGACAATGCCGCCAAGGACCAGGTACTGGCCGCGCAGCAAGCCGCTGACAACGAGGCACAGGCCAACCTCGCCAACAACAATCTCCTCAAGACCGAAATTATCGGCTATGGCGCGTGCAGCGTGCAGGATGTCCTGGGCGGTAAAGCGGAGTGTGGGGGCGAATCCGTCAAGCCATCCGGTTCCTGATAGCCATGATGAAATCCGTCAGACAGGTTTTGTCGGATACACCGTATTGGGGAGATCTTCAGGGACGGAGGCGGTACCGTCACCCGTTCCGTCAATCCCGCGCAAGCAGCCCAAATCAACCCGCCTCCACGAAGTGAATTCCACCGGCCCGCCATGATACCGGGTCGGCGGGACTGTTTAGGACAAACCAAATAATCATGAAACCAAAGTTATTCCCCATAGGACTGTGCATTTTTCTGATTGCCGGACCGGCGCTGGCCTGGTGGAACGAGGAGTGGAACTCGCGGCGGGAAATCTCGGTCGATGGCGATGCGACCGGTGCCGATATTCAGGGTACGGTGACTGATTTTCCCTTGCTGGTCAGGCTCCACGCGGGCAACTTCTCCTACTTCGGTGAAGTCGCCGAGAACGGCAAGGATCTCCGGTTCCAGAAAAACGATGAGACACCGCTGAAGCATGCGGTGGAAAAGTTTGACGCCCTGAACGAAGTCGGGCTGGTCTGGGTCCGGCTGCCAGAGGTCCAGGGCGGCACGGCCAACCCGGGCTTCTGGATGTATTACGGCAACGCCGAGGCGCCGGATGGCTCCGACGCGAAGGCGCTGTACGACGTCAATCAGGCGCTCGTCTATCACTTCATCGAGGGCCAGCCGCTGCCGCAGGACGCCACGGCCTATGGGACCCATGCGGCCGGCGCGGAGGTCACCATCGACCCGGCGGGCTGGATCGGCGCCGCCGCCAAATTCACGGGAGCTGGGCCAATTACCATCAGGCCCGCCCCGCAACTCGCGGTCGACCCGGACAAGGGCTGGACCTTCTCGGCCTGGGTCAAGATC
>JAJRDJ010000055.1 GCA_028678445.1 Methylococcaceae bacterium | reverse complement strand
CGGACGGCATGCCGTATACCGGATTTCTGTATGCGGGACTGATGGTGGCCCCGGATGGCTCGCTCAAGGTGCTGGAGTTCAATTGCCGCTTCGGGGATCCGGAAACCCAGCCCATCATGCTCCGTCTCCAGAGCGATCTGCCGTCGCTGTGTCTGGCCGCGCTGGAGGGCAGGCTGCACGAGGCCGAGGCCAAATGGGATCCGCGACCGGCGCTGGGGGTGGTGATGGCGGCGGGCGGGTATCCTTTCGACTACGTCAAGGGAGAGGTCATCAGCGGCCTGCCGGAAGGCGAGACAGAGAATGCCAAGGTGTTCCATGCGGGTACCGCACTGGCGGACGGCCAGGCAGTCACGGCGGGTGGCCGCGTGCTGTGTGTCACGGCCCTTGGTGACACAATCGCGGAGGCCCAGCAACGGGCTTACGCGCTCGCCGAGCGGATCCACTGGGACCAGGCCTTTTTTCGCCGGGATATAGGCCACCGGGCCATCCGTCGAAGCTGACTCCATGACTCGATACGGCGCCTCATGGCTTCCCGCTCGCCTATAATGAGCGTCTCATTTCTTCATGGCCAATCCCACCACTACAGACTGATCGCATGACTTCAGGAACCCTCGTCCAGGAAACGACATTGACCCCGGCGCAGATCGAGCTGCAACGCCTCCGCCATTATGTCGCCAGCCAAGTGCTCGGTCAGGAGCGGCTGGTGGAGCGGATGTTAATTGCCTTACTGGCCGATGGGCACATTCTGGTCGAGGGTGCCCCGGGCCTGGCCAAGACCCGCGCCATCAATGTGCTGAGCCGGGGAATCGAGGGCGATTTTCATCGCATTCAGTTCACGCCCGACCTTCTGCCGGCGGACCTGACCGGCACGGAGATCTACCGGCCGCAGGATGGTTCCTTCCATTTCCAGACGGGGCCGCTGTTTCACAATCTCGTGCTGGCGGATGAGATCAACCGTTCGCCGGCCAAGGTCCAGTCGGCGCTGCTGGAGGCGATGGCCGAGCGGCAGATCACCGTGGGGCGCGTGACCTACAAATTGCCCGAGCTGTTCATGGTCATGGCGACCCAGAATCCGATCGAACAGGAAGGCACCTATCCCCTGCCGGAAGCCCAACTCGACCGCTTTATGCTGTTCATTCGCATCGGCTACCCGGAGGCGCAGCACGAGCGGGCCATTCTCCGGCTGGTTCGGCAGGAGGCGCGGAACGATACTGTGCCCGGCGGGCAGGGCTTCGAGCCCATCGCGCAAAGCCTATTGTTTACAGCTCGCAAGGAAGTGCTGGACCTGTATATCGCCGATTCCCTGGAGGAATATCTGCTGCAGCTGGTCCTGGCGACCCGCAATCCCGGCGAATATGACGAAAGCCTGGGCCGGTGGCTGCAATACGGCGCCAGCCCACGCGCCACCATCGCGCTGGATCGCTGCGCCCGCGCCCGCGCGTGGCTGAATGGCCGCGACTTCGTGATACCCGAGGACATCCAATCCATCGCCCCGGACATTCTGCGGCATCGCCTGATCCTCAGCTATGAGGCGGAAGCTGACGGGGTGGATACCGATCGTGTCATCAACGAATTATTGCGGCGGGTCGCCGTACCCTGAGCCTTGATCGGGTTCTCGAGTTTATTCGGCTGCCACACCACATGGAACCAGGATGCACACTTATCAGGAAGACTTTATCCGCTATGCCATCAAGTGCGATGTACTGCGTTTTGGCGATTTCACGCTGAAATCCGGCCGGCGCAGCCCGTACTTCTTCAACACCGGCCGGTTCGATACCGGTGCGCGGCTGGACCGGCTCGGCCAGTATTATGCCGAAGCGCTGCTGGCGGCGGGTATTCAGGCCGATGTGCTGTTCGGTCCGGCCTACAAAGGGATACCCCTTGCCTGCGCGACCGCGATTGCCCTATCCCGCAAGACCGGCCAGGAAATCCCGTTCGCCTTCAATCGCAAGGAAACCAAGGAGCACGGCGAGGGCGGCCGCCTTGTCGGTTCGCCGCTCCGGGGGAATGTGCTGATTCTGGATGACGTCATTACGGCCGGCACCTCGGTACGGGAGTCGGTGGAGATCATCCGTGCCGCCGGGGCAAAGCCCTGCGGGGTTCTGATCGCGCTGGACCGGCAGGAAAGGGGCGAGGGTGAGCGCTCCGCCGTCGAGGAAGTGGCGGCCCTCTTCACTGTACCGGTCCATAGCATTATCAGTCTGACCGATATCATTGAGTATCTTGAGGCTTCCGGCCATCAAGCCGGGCTGGCGGCCATTCGCAAGTATCAAGCGTGATCCGTAGCATGGCGGCGCAAACCGAGCGCAGGAAGGAGGAGAGGACGAGTGAGTTCTGTATCCTCGCCAGGACGATCTCACCCGCCCGCGAGCGTTAGACCCAGCTGGAAATCGCCCCGCTGCGCGACGGCATGAGCAGGGTGCCGATGCCCTGATCGGTCAACAGCTCCAGCAGCACCGCGTGCTCGATGCGGCCATCGATGATATGCACGCTCTTGACCCCGCCCTTGAGGGCATCCGTGGCGCAGTTCACTTTCGGGATCATGCCGCCACTGATGGTGCCATTCGCGATCAGATCATCCACCTCGGACAGGGACAAACCGGTCAGCAACTGGCCGTTGGGGTCGAGAATGCCGGCGGTGTTGGTCAGCAGCATGAGCTTTTCCGCCTGCAGCACTTCCGCCATTTTCCCCGCCACCAGGTCGGCGTTGATGTTGTAGGAAAAGCCGTCGTCACCGACGCCGATGGGCGCGATGATCGGGATGAAATCGCCATCGACCAGCGTGTGGACGATACCGGGGTCGATGCTTCTCACCCGGCCGACATGGCCCAGATCGATGATCTCCGGCTCATCGGTTTCTGGCGAGCGCTGGGTCACGGTGATTTTCTCGGCGCGCACCAGATCGCCATCCTTGCCGGTCAGGCCCACCGCCGCCCCGCCATGCTGGTTGATGAGGTTGACGATTTCCTTGTTGACCAGCCCGCCGAGTACCATCTCGACCACGTCCATGGTTTCGGCATCGGTCACGCGCATACCCTGCACGAAGTGGCTGGATTTGCCCAGGCGCTGCAACAGCTTGCCGATCTGCGGTCCACCGCCATGCACGACCACCGGATTGATGCCGACCAGCTTCAGCAGCACGATGTCGCGGGCGAAGCTGTGCTTCAGATGCTCCTCCGTCATGGCGTTGCCCCCGTACTTGATGACCAGGGTCTTGCCCTTGAAACGTTTGATATAGGGCAGGGCCTCGATCAGGACATGGGCGATGCGCGAGGCAGATTCGTTTTCCATGATGGGTTGATTTTTCACGGTAATTCCAGAATCAGGGACAGCAGGAAGGATGGGCGGGGGTCATTGATGGCCGGTATGCCCGAAACCGCCATGGGCCCGCGGGCTCTCGGTGAAGGCGTCGACCACGTCGAAGCGGATCTGGACCACCGGCACGAACACCATCTGGGCAATGCGGTCACCCACGCCGATGGTGAAGGGTTCCTGGCTGCGGTTCCAGCAGGAAACGAACACCTGCCCCTGGTAATCCGAGTCAATCAGCCCGACCAGATTGCCGAGCACGATGCCGTGCCGGTGCCCGAGGCCGGAGCGGGGCAGCAGCACCGCCGCCAGCCCCTCGTCCTCGATATGGATGGCGAGGCCGGTGGGAATCAGCTCCGTCGCGCCGGGCTGGATCGTCAAGGGTTCGGTCAGACAGGCCCTAAGATCCAGCCCCGCCGCACCGGGCGTCGCGTACTCCGGCAGGGAAATGGACCGGCCCAGCCGGTCATCAAGGATTTTCAACTGAATGTTGTGCATGGTAGCGATCGGCGATCAGGTGCAAAAGTTGGTGGGCCAGGAGGTTCTTGGGGGCCAGCGGCAGATGGGTCTCGCCGCCTGGCCAGCAGACGAACAAGGCATTGTCATCGACATCGAAACCCTGTTCCTCGCCCACCCGGTTGGCCGCCACCATATCGAGGGCTTTGGCGGCCAGCTTGCCACGGGCGTAGGTTTCGAGATGGTCGGTTTCGGCGGCGAAACCCACCGTGAAAGGGCGGTTTGCGAGTCCCGCTACGGCCGCCAGGATGTCCCGGGTCTTGTTGAGTGTGATGACCAGCGTCGCCACGTCCTTTTTCAGTTTTTTTGGCACCGGGTCGGGGGCGTAGTCGGCAACGGCCGCGGTGCCGATGTAGATATCGGTCGCATTGGCGCGCGCCAGTACGGCGTCATACATCTCCCTTGCGCTCTCGACCCTGACGAACTCGTGAACCGGTGGCTCCGGCAGGGCGGTGGGACCGCTGACCAGCCGCACGGCCGCGCCCAGTTCAGCCGCCGACCGCGCCAGGGCATAACCCATTTTTCCTGAGCTGCGATTGGTGAGATAGCGGACCGGATCCAGTGGCTCACGGGTAGGCCCCGCGCTGATCAGTATCCGGACTCCCGCCAGCGGCCCAACCCCGAATAGGTCACCCAGATCCTCGACGATGGCGGCCGGCTCCAGCATCCGGCCCGGACCCGTTTCGCCGCAGGCCTGCGCGCCTTCG
>JAJRDJ010000054.1 GCA_028678445.1 Methylococcaceae bacterium | reverse complement strand
GACATCGAGTGTTGAGGGACTGTCCGGAGTCCCCAGTTGAATCAGCAGTACACCGGTTTTTTGAGTCATGGGTACTCTTGAGGGTAATTGGAAATAGAAGTAACAGATCGAGAACCGGTAGCCGGCAGGAGTAGGGGACGGTCTCGCGACGGGCATTCTAGCAAAGCCGTTCACGGGGCTTGAGCGTGCGATACGGTTGGGTAATGCAGACCGGCTTTTCAGGCTTGTCAGTACCCCCTCATTCCCCTCATGATGTTCTGAACATTCAACCTCACCCTGGCCCGGAGGCCAAACGTAATGGAAGAGCCCTATGACTTGAAGGGCAGTGTGCTCAGCACCAAGGCCAATGAACAGATGATCGGTTTCGCGGGTTTCGTGAAACCGGATGGCGAGAACGGACCTTCGCTGGAAGGCATGGTCAAGGTCTCCGCGTTTCACCGGGCGGATGGCAGCGGCTACCTGACACTGACCTTCATTATCGACCAGGACCCTGGCACCTCGGCAACGGAGCCGCGCAAGAAACTGGGCGCACCCGACGCGGAAGCCCTAGGGAAACTGCTGGGCTCGAACTTTGAAATGCTGATCGACATCCCGCTCAATGCATTCTCGGGCGCCTCGCCGTATTTCATCGAGGAGCTGGATGTCTACTTCCGGCATTTGCGCGGCCAGGATAGAAGCCTGACCGAGAGCAGTCTCCTGCCCGCGTTCAGTCAATTGCTGGGCTTGCAGTTCGAGCCTCTGCAGGTCTGGCAGTCCGAGGCGGAAAGTCCACCGAACCGGCGGCTGGCGGAAGCGGAATCCCGCGCCGAGCCCCCGCCGAAACCAAAATCCCTGCTGCGGCGGCTGTTTGGCGGAAACTGATCACTCGTTGGAAAACCGGCCGTTACCGCAATCGGAACGTACTGATTTCGCCTCTGAGTTCATCGATCGCGCCTTCCAGCCGATGCGTGGCGGAGGTGGTCTCCTCCAGGGCCTGCACCGAAATCCGCACGCTTTCGGTCAGTGACACCATGGAATCGCGGATCTGCTTCGCCCCGGCCGATTGCGAGCGCATACCCTCATGCACGGCGTCGAATTGCGGCAGCAACGCCTGTACCTGCTGGATGATCTCACCAAAGCGCAGGCTGATCTCATGGGTGTCGCTGACGCTGCGGTTTACTTGCTCCGAGAACTTGTCCATCTCCATCACCCCGCCGGTCACCGAGTCCTGCATCTCCTTGACCATCTGTTCGATATCCAGCGTGGCAACAGCGGTCTGATCGGCCAGCCGGCGGATTTCCCGAGCCAGCACGGCAAAGCCCAAACCATACTCTCCAGCCTTCTCGGCCTCGATCGAGGCATTCAGCGATAGCAGATTGGTCTGGTCGGCGATCTTGGTGATGGTCGTCGTCACGCTGCTGATGGTGTTGGCCTTCTCATTGATGAGACCCAGGCGGCCGGATATCGAATGGGTGGCCTCGGCCAGTGAACGCATGGCGCCCTCCATGTCGACCAGCGAGGACTGTCCTGAATTGGCCAGTTCGGTGGTGTGATCGGCGACCTGGGTCAGGCCGGACATGGTGTTCAGCAGCTCCTCGGAAGTGGCGGAAATCTCCTTCGTTGCCGCCGCGATCTCCGTGGTTGTCGAGCCCAGATTATTGACCTCCTCGCTCTGGGTCTTGGACATGGCACTGAGGCTGTTGGCGGTGGATACCAGGTCAATCGTCGAGCGCTGTACCTGGCCAATCAGGGAATTGAGGTAATTGACCATTTTCCCGAGGGCATTGATCAGCTTGCTGGTTTCGTCATTGCCCGAGGCCGAGAGGTTGCCCGACAAGTCGCCCGCCGCGACCTGCTCGGCGGCCTCGACAGCCGTCTGGATGGGACGGGAAATCGAGCGGGCGACCATCAGGGCGATCAGGAGCACCGGCGTCAGGATTGATGCCAGCACGGCCAGCATGGTTTTCCGCTGCTCGGCCACCATGCTCATGGCTTCCCCGACATCCTGCTGGACGGTCAGGCCCCAGCGGAATGACGGCACATACACCCAGGACGCGAACACCCTATTTTTCAGGACGCTGATCACTTCGCCGGCGCCCTGATTCCCTTTCATGGCGTTCTGGAGTCCGAGTCCAAAATTGTCTCCGGGATCAACGCTCAGCCGGAAGGCGGCGTCCGGCTGGGTGCGCATGGGGGCCGCAACCTGAATGGCCCCGTGCTGCATGGAACCGACGACGATGTTGCCGGTGCGACCCAGACCGGAATAATCACCGAGAATGCCATACACCTCGCGGGTATTCATCTGCAGGATGATGAGCCCGACCTTGCGGCCATCTTCCTGAATGATGGGGGCGGCCACAAAAGCCAAGGGCGTATCCGAACCCGGATAAAGGGCGAAGTCCGAGATGTCCGGTTCCAGCAGGGTCAGGGTCCGCCGCGCGAGCGCCGCCAGTGGGGTATCTTTCCGTGGCCCGGTCAGCAGGTTGTCTCCCAGTTCCAGCGCCTGGTTTGTCTGAAACAGTATATGGCCGTCCGAATCCAGAACCATGGCCTCGGTGAAGCCGAGGTTCGGCGCGAAGTAATTGGTCAGGGTCAGCAACCGGGCATCGGCTTCGGCGCGTTCTTTCGGGCTGGCCTTGCCGTCCTGGAGGAGGATGGCCGCGTCGGCCAGACTTTTTATTCGGCCCAGAATACCGGCGGCCCGGGCGCGCTCATAGGCATAGATTTCAAGGGAGCTCGATTTATCCTTGGCGATCATGGTCAACTGCAGCAAGGTTTTATCGCGCAGGGCATTGCCCGATTTCCAGTCGATAAGGACCGCGGTGACCAGCATGGGCACCAGCACCAGCAGGACAAACCAGAAGATCAGGCGACGGGCCAGACTGGCGTTGCCGATTCCCAAACGCTCGGCGAGGTTCATGGCGGCTCCGGGCGTTTGGAAGAGGCGGAGAGATTGACCCAACTGTTATTCCACTGCCGGTACAGGTTGTCGAGAAAGCCGTCCCAGTCTTTCATCGCCCGCGAACGTGGATAGGGCACGGGGCGTATCGGGTAATCCGCCGACCAAACGATCTCGATCCCGCCATCCTCGCGAATCTGGCCCATATTGAACGAGCGCCAGGTATGCCGGGTGGAAGGGTCGACGGTGACAATGCCCTCCGGCGCGTTGTAGCTGAGTCCCAATAGGGACGAACTGACTTCCTCGGGCTCCAGGCTATTGGCGCGTTCCGCGCCCCGCGCCCAGAACCGGACGCTGAAATAGGCGGCTTCCATGACATCGCTGATCACCCGTCTGGCGCCGTAACGGTCGCGAAAATTTTGTATGAAGCGCTGGTTTTCCTCCCGGTCAATGCTCTGGAAATAGCACCAGGCCGAATAATGTCCGGCGATATCGCTGTAGGGCAGCGTCTGTACCTCGGTCTCGCTGATGGAGAAGGAAACGACCGGCGCCTGTTTGGGGCTGAGTCCCGCCTCCTTCAGGCCACGATAGAAGGGCGCGTTCGAGGTGCCGACGAGGGTACTCAGGATCACGTCAGGTCTGGCCTGCCGGATTTTCCGGATGATATCTTCGGGATCGAGTCCGCCAAAGGGGATATAGGCTTCTCCGACCACTTCGCCCCCGAGGGCCTTGAGCTGGTCGGTAATAATGGCATTGACCGAATGCGGCCAGACGTAATCCGACCCGACCAGGAAGAATCGCTTGCCGAGATGTTCGAAGCTCCAGTTCACCGCAGGCAACACCTGCTGGTTGGGCGCCGCGCCGGTATAGATGATGTTCGGGGAGATTTCCAGGCCCTCGTAAGCCATGGGATAAATGAACAGAGCGTTGTGCCGCTCGACGATTGGTTTCACGGTCTTGCGGCAGGCTGAGGTCCAGCAACCGACGATGGCCGAGACACTATTCCGCGTCAGCAGTTGTTCGACTGCACGGGCGGCGATATCGGGGTTGGAGACGGTATCCGCGACCACCGCCTCGACCCTGCGACCGAGTACCCCCCCGCCGGCATTGATTTCCTCGATGGCCAGTTGTTCCGCTTCGACCATCGGTTTTTCGCTGATGGCCATGGGACCGGTCAGTGCGTGCAGGATGCCCAGCCGGACCACTCGCCGCTCCTGGTGCCGCTGCCAAAGCCACGCTGCGATGAGTCCCGCCAGCAACACGGCCACAAGCGCAAGCCAGAGCCCTGCGCGATGACTATGGCGCTGGGCTGGCGGTGCGGACGTTCCCCCGAAAGTCATTTCAGAGCGCCTCGGCCACGCCGGGCACGATCACGAACAGCTTGCTGAAGCCACTGATTTCGAACACATCCCTGAGGGTTGAATTCAATCCGCAGAGTTTGACCTTGCCCTGCAACGGCTCGAGTTTCTTGGCGGTCAGCAGGATGACCCGGAGCCCGGCACTGCTGATGAAGTCGACCGAGGAAAAGTCCAGCACCATTTTTTTTTCACCGTCATCAATCCAGGACTTGGTCTGTTGTTCCAGTTCCTTGGCGCTATTGGCGTCGATGCGGCCTGCCAGGGTGATGACCAGGGAGTCCTGTATTTTGGAGGAAGAAATCGAAAGCATGTCGCTAGTATCCGGTAGTGGTGGAAGGGGGAGTGCTTGGGATCGCGAGGCCGTTTACTAGCTCGGCTCTGCTGGCCGGCCCATTAGCATGAGTTCATTCTAAACGAGTTGCATGGGAGTCAGGCCCACAAATCGCGTTAAAATGCATTTGCCTGCAACAGGTTCTTCCGCCAGGGTGGCCGGCTTTCTTCCCAGTCGTTCCCTTTATCGGGAAAGGGCAGTGGTCGGCCGGGACTCTCAGTCCAGTATCGGCAGAAACACGGTGTTTTCGGCATCCGTGCACCAGAGGTCGCCGGTCTCGAGGTCGAACCACCAGCCGTGCAGATGTAGCCTGCCCTCAGCAAGACGTGCCCGTATCCAGGGATAGGTGGCAAGGTTCGCCAGCGACCCGCGGATCGCCGCGCGTTCGGCCAGGTGCTGATGCTGGCAGAGAGTACCGAGATCCACCTCCGCTACCTCCATGCTACCCGTGGGCGGCAGTTCCTTGCCGCCGGGATTGAGGATGTACTTGAAACAGGCATCCAGCGCCATCGACACCCAGCCACCGATGAAATCGCGCTCCAGTCGTTTGCCCGACAAACTACTCAGCAGGGCATGGATGCCGCCGCAACCGGCATGGCCCAGTACCACGATATGCTGCACCTCGAGATCGCGCACGGCATACTCGATGGCGGCCCGGGCCCCGTCATAATGCCCCGCCAATTGATAGGGCGGCACGAGGTTTGCCACGTTGCGGACGACGAACAACTCGCCTGGCAGCGCGCCGGTGAGGATGGCCGGGTCGACACGCGAATCACTGCAGGCGATCAGCAGCACCTTGGGTTTTTGGCCTTGCTGGGCAAGCGCCTGCATGTGTTCGGGGTCCTGCTCGTAATAGCGGGCCTTGAAGCCCTTGATGCCGGCGAGCAGATGGTCGATGACGGCATCGGGTGTATTGGCCATGAGGGGTTACCTTGGGGAACTGAGTTGTTTTGCTGACGTGAATGAGCCATCCAGGATGATGTTACTGCGTCAGCGCCATGGCGATGACAGGAATCTCGCGGAAGGCTGCCGCCACGGATGTTGGTGAAATTCTATACTATTGTCTCAAGGACCCGGACCGGGTTGCGTGGTGAGAATAACCAAGGCCCATGGACTCGCCTTTTGCAACCCCGGGTGACCTATCCAAATATTTTCGGATTCGCACATGAAATGAGCGAGCAGCTTTCAAAATCCACCGCTGCGGATGCCTCTACCGCGTCTGAATTCGCGAATGACTCCAGAGCGGATAAAGCCCGGCTGCTGCACCTGTGCCTGCCCGCCGAGCAAATCAGCCTTGCGCGGGTAGCCGAAGCAGTCGAGGCGTTGGGTGAGGCGGAAGCATGGCCACCTAAGGTCCGGTTTCATGTTGATCTCGTGCTGGAGGAACTGGTGCAGAACTGTGTGTCCTATGGTTATCCTGACGGCCGCCAGGGGGATGTCGAAGTCCTGATTCAGCGGCAGGGCAACACGCTGGTGATCGTTCTCGAGGATGACGGCGATGCTTTCGATCCCTTCCAGCGGGCCGCACCGGATCTGAATCTGCCGTTGGAAGAGCGGTCTATCGGTGGACTAGGCATACACTTCACTCGGACCCTCATGGATGACTACCGCTATCGCCGGGTCAAAGGGCGTAACCGCATCGAGCTGAGAAAATCTCTTCAGCCCGGAGCCGGGTCCGCTTGAGCCGCCGATGCAGCATCTCCTTTTCCGGCTCGGCCACGAATCCGTTGCGGTGGCCGCTGGCGACATCGACGCCGTACTCCCCTGCCCTGACCTCGAAGCCCTGACGCTGGCCCCGGCACACCTAGCCGGTTTGTTGCGCTATCGGGGTCAATCCATCCCTGTACTTGACTTGAATGTGCTGAGGGGCGGGAAGCCCTGCCAACGCCTTTTCAGCACCCGGATCATTCTCGTCAAGGGTGCCGAGGGCGCTGGCTTGGGACTCCTGGTGGAAGAGGCCATGGACATGCTGGACCTGGAGATGCCAGAAACCATCGCCCCCGAAGCGCTCGGCGCTGCTCGCCACTGGCTGGCTCCCATGGTTTTCAATACCGAACAGGGGCTGGTGCAGGTCATCGACTGGCGCGACTTGCTGACGCCCGAATTGCGGGCGCTGACGGGTGACAGTGTCTGATATCGCCCTATGCCCGATGCCACTTCCATGAATTTTCAGGACGAACTTGCCGTTTGGCTGGCTTCCGGTTTCGGACTGGAACTCGCCATCTTCGGCGCGGGTTCGCTCGACGCGGTGATCGGCGAGCGTTGCCGCGCGCTGGGCTTGCCGGAGCGAGCGACCTACCCGGCCCGCTGGCAGCGTGATGCGCGCGAGCGCATGGCGTTTCTCGAGCGGCTGCTGGTGGGGGAAACCTGGTTTTTCCGGGAATGGGCCGCCTTTGCCCTGCTGGGCGAATGGCTTGATCGCCACCGCCGGCGGTTTACGGCCGCCACCCCGCTGCGCATCCTGGCGCTGCCGTGTGCGAGCGGCGAGGAAGCCTGGTCGCTGGCCGCCGTGACCCACGAGGCCGGATTGCGATCCTCGCACGTGAGCATCGAGGCCATGGACGTGAGTCCCTCGGCCCTGCAACAGGCCACGCGCGGCATTTACCCGCAGCGCCAGCTTCGCAGCCAGCCCTTGTCGCGCTGGGAGCATCTGCTACACCCCGAAACTGACGCCACACTCAGGGTGGACGACGATTTGCGCGACAGGGTGCGGTTTATCGAAGCGAATGCCATGGACAGCGAATTCCTGCTGGCGCGTCCGCCCTTTCACATCATTTTCTGCCGCAACATGATGATTTACATGAGCGGGGAGGCCCGGAACCGGGTTTGCGCCACCCTCGGCCAGTGTCTTGCATCCGACGGACTCCTGTTTCTCGGCCATGCCGAGCAGGCACCCGCCGGGTCCGGGCTGACGCGAAAGGATGCCCATGGGGCTTTCGCCTGGTGCCGGCGGGGAGAGCTACCGGCAGGCGATTTGCAGGCGGCGGCCAGGAAGCCGCGCGCTTTACCGGGGGTGATGACTCGACGCCGGATTACTCCCATGGCCGCCCCCCGCCCTGCCATCAACCAGGCCCGGGTTAACCCGGCACCAGTTCAGCTCGCACCGTCCGTGGCTTGCGAAAGGTCAGGCATTGATCTTGAAGCCCTCCATCATCTGGCCGATCAGGGTCGCTATGCCGAGGCGCTGACAGCGCTGGAGACCCCGGCGGCGACTCAATCCCTCGATCCCGACGTACACAATCTGGCCGGGGTGCTGCTCGGGGCGCTGGACCGCAAGGCTGAGGCCATGGCCCGCTGGCGGCGGGCGTTGTATCTCGACCCCGCGCATTCGGCAAGCCTGCTGCATCTGGCCTTGTCGCTGGAAGACCATGGCGACAGGGAAGGAGCGGCGCGGCTGCGAGGACGCCTTGTGCAAAACACCCGTGAGGCCCGCTCATGAATCGGCCACCCGAGCACATCGTCAACACATCCTGCTGGAAGGCCATCGGCATCCTGGGCGATCGCAGTTGCGACCAGTTGGAACCGCACATTCACTGCCGGAATTGCCCGACCTACCGGCAGGCGGGACGCCAGTTGCTGAACCGGCCCATGGGTGAGGGCTACAGGACGGAACTGACCCTACGCCTGGCGGCCAAGCCCGAGGAGCCGCAAGGCGAGAAGCGGCGTCTCTTGGTCTTCCGCGTGGCCAATGTCTGGCTGGCGCTGCCGTCCGCCTGTTTCGAACAGACACTCGCCCCCTCGCCCATCGTTAAAATTCCGATGAAAAGCAATCGGCATTTCCTCGGGCTGGTCAGCGCCCATGGCGAGCTACAACTTTGCTTCACTCTGGAACACTGGCTCGGACCAGACCCGGATGAGCCGGCAGCATCCGCCGGCGCGGCGCGCATCTTTCCCCGCTTGCTGGTCATCCAATTGAGTGCTCAGCGCTGGGTCTTCCCGGCCGATGAGGTACTGGGCACCATCGATTATCCCCGTGCCGGGCTGGAGCCACTTCCGTCGAATCTGGCCAAATCCGGCATACGGCTGGTGAGCGCGCTGTTCCATCTGGAGGGGTTGCCGGTCAAGCTGCTCGATGAGGAGCGCCTGGCCGTGCTCTTTCAGGAGGCTCTGACATGAGTGCGCCCGATGCATTTTTGCTGGGACTTTTCCGCGAGGAGATGGGCGCGCACAGTGCCGTGCTGACCGATGGGTTGCTGACCCTCGAGCGCGGCGGGAGCTCGAAGGAACGGATCGAGCCCCTGATGCGGGCGGCGCATTCCATCAAGGGCGCGGCGCGGGTCGTGAATCTCCTACCCGCCGTCCACGTCGCGCACGAGATGGAAGACGTGCTGGTTGCCGCCGGCGAGGGCCGGGTGATCCTCGATGCCGCGACCGTGGATATCCTCCTGGGCGCGCTGGACTGGATGGTGGGCATGAGCGCCATCGCCGATGATGCCCTAGCGGACTGGCTGGAGGAACATGAAGCCGAGGCTGCGGGGTGGGTGGCAAAAATCGGCGACTGTCTCGG
>JAJRDJ010000351.1 GCA_028678445.1 Methylococcaceae bacterium | reverse complement strand
CCAGAGTGCCGATGTCACCACCGGCGCGTTGATGCTCCTCGCCTTCGGCATCGGCACCGTGCCGGCCCTGCTGCTCTTCGGCACCGCCACCCAGTGGTTGGGTACCCGGGCCCGGCTCTGGATGCTGCGGCTTGCCGGACTGCTGGTTGCCGGAATGGGTGCGGTCAATTTGTTTCGTCACCTCCGCCTGATGGGGTGGCCGGGTTGAACCATCCTGGCGCCGCACGCCCTTTTGACAAAAGCTCTTAAAACCCAGTCATCTGCTGCACACCGCGACAAACATTCAGGACATCTTGTGATCACAGCAAAATAGTTTTCATATCGTTCCTCGCCGAGTGACAAGTGCATGCGGCGATGGACCCGCCGCACCTGCCTTCCTGGTCACGTTCCACAAGATACTCGACAGCGCGTATTTCCCAAGGGGCGAGAGGCATTGCTTTCTGGTAGTATTTCTAGATGAATTCCTTCTTGGTTGTGTCATGGCCGGCAGTGGTCGATTGAAGTGGCTTGTGGCTGTCCGTATTGTGGCTGGTCGCGCTGTCGGCGTGATAGATCCACGGCAACGACGCAAAGTGCACAGCAGAGGCTTTTCCATGATCACAATCATCCCCGGAGGGATGATAACTCAACGAATGCCCTTGTGCGGGTGTGGCGCTGGTCAACACCACACCACACAGTGATCTTTGCGCGGCCGCTTAGAGCGCAAGCTGCTCACCGGCGCGGCTGTTTCGTTCCGGTAGCCAACCGGGTTTCGCCACCATGATCATTCTTTCTGACCTGGTGATCCTCTTTGGGGTGGCCGTAGCCACCGTGCTGCTTTTCCGGCGTTTGAATCTCCCCTCCATCATCGGTTTTCTGATCGCCGGGATGTTGGCTGGGCCGTACGGTTTCGGCCTGATCGGCACCCCCCATCATGTCGAACAGGCTGCCGAAGTCGGTGTGATTCTGCTGCTCTTTACCATCGGCATTGAACTGTCCTTGGCGGAACTGCGGCGCATCTTCTACCTGCTGATCATCGGTGGCGGGCTGCAAGTTGGACTGACGATTCTAACTGTGACCCTGTTGAGTGGCCTGGCCGGTTTTCCACCCGGCCAGTCGATCTTTTTCGGCTTCCTGGCGTCGCTCAGCAGCACGGCCATCCTGATCAAACTGCTCATGGACGCCGGCGAGATGGATGCACCTCACGGCAAGGCCACCATCGGCATCCTGATCTTTCAGGATTTGTGCATCGTGCCGCTGATGCTCTTCACGCCGTTCCTGGCGAGCGGGGGCTTTCCCGGCAGTGCCGGCTGGGTGCTGCTCAAGGCGCTCGCCGTCGTTGCCGGCGCGTATTTCCTGGCCAGAAAACTGGTGCCCTGGATCTTTTCTCAAGTGGTGAAGACCCGCAGCCGGGAACTGTTTATCTTGACGATTATCTTCATCGGCTTCGGCACCGCCTGGCTCACAGCCGCGGCGGGGCTGTCACTGGCGCTGGGAGCCTTCATCGCCGGCCTGGCCATTTCCGAATCTGAATACAGTCATCAGGTCATGGGGGATCTCATCCCCTTTCGCGATGCCTTTTTGAGCCTGTTTTTCGTCTCAATTGGCATGTTGCTGGATTTGTCGACGGTCCTGGGCGAACCGCTGCTGGTTGCCGGTCTGACGTTAACCATTATTCTCGTCAAAGCCCTGATTGGTTGCCTCGCCTGTATCATCATGGGCTTGCCGCTCCGCATTGCTGTGACGGTGGGCTTGGCCATCGCCCAGGTCGGAGAGTTTTCGTTTATCCTTTCCCAGGTTGGCATGCAGGAGGGCTTGCTCACCCCCCACATGTATCAGCTTTTTTTGGCGGCATCGGTCACCACCATGATCCTGACTTCCTTTTGTCTTCGTATAGCCAATCCTTGCGCCGAATACCTGGTCCGCCTTGCCCCTGCCCGCCTGACACGAGGGCGTAAACGATTGGCCGGCAGGAAATGGTTCCGGACCATCCGCGACCACGTGATCATTGCCGGTTACGGCCTGAATGGCAAAAACTTGGCAACCACTCTACGGCATCTCGATATTCCCCATGTGGTCGTTGATAGCAACCCTTACACGGTCAGCACCGGGCAGCAGTGCGGCGAAGCCATTGTCCTTGGCGATGCGACCCAGCAGGAGGTACTCAAGCATCTGCGCATCGAAGCAGCGCGTATTCTGGTCGTCGCCATTTCCGATGCCGCGGCGTCTCGACGCATTGTCGCCCAAGCCCGGCGCCTGAGCACGGTGCTGCACATTATCGTGCGCACTCGTTACCTTGCCGAAGTCGAACCGCTCTATCGCCTGGGAGCCAACGAAGTGGTTCCCGAGGAGTTCGAAACGTCGGTGGAGATCCTGGCCCGCTCGCTACGGGTGTTCATGCTTCCACAGGAGGTGATTGACGACCGGATTGCCGCTGTCAGGCGAGACGGCTACGCCATGTTGCGCAGCGCCAGTCGTCGGCACGGTCATGCCCTGGGGATCGCAGCCTACCTGTCCGGGGCCGAGATTGCCACGCTGCTGGTCAAAAAGTCTTCGGTTCTAGCGGGGAGTCGTTTGAGTGAGGGTATCCTGCGAACGCGCTCGGGAGCGACGATCCTCGCCATCAAGCGAGGCGATGAAGTCACCCCAAATCCCGACCCGGTCTGGGAGTTACGCGACGGCGATGTGGTGTTGGTGCTGGGAACGCCCGAGCAGCTCAAGGCGGTATCGCGGCTGTTCGAGGCGCAATAAACCAGCCGAGTTACGGGCAGGAGAAATACCCTCCCCGGTGGATGCCGCTGGCCGCAATCCCGAATTTGTTGCCCGCCACCTCCACGCGTAGCACCAATCCGCGGCACTGAAGATGCACAGGCTTATCGAGGCAGTCATGATCCAGGCGCACGAAGAAATTGACGGGGCACCCCTGGGGTAGAAAT
>JAJRDJ010000350.1 GCA_028678445.1 Methylococcaceae bacterium | reverse complement strand
CGCGGCGGTAGACGAAACCATCGATTCCACTCGCTGTGGGGGCAAGTCCAATTGCCAAAACGAACAGCCCTGCTTGACTCATGATTTATGGATGGGGCTGAGCGACCAGATTCGACATTACCTGGATTCGATAAGCCTGCAGGATGTGCTGCAGCGGAAGGGCGTACGGCGGGTCGCCAGGCGTCAGGATCAGCAGGCGGCAGCGGAAGCGGCTGCCGCTGCCGCCGCTGCGAGCGTCGAAATACCCCTGCAGCGAGATATTCGGGCCTAAGCGAGTGGCAGGGGATGGTCTACCTGGATCATAACGCCACCACGCCCCTGGACGAGCGCGTGCTGGAAGCAATGCTCCCCTACTTGCGAAGCTATTACGGCAATGCCTCCGGCCTGTATCGGCTAGGCCGACTTTCCCGGGGGGCGGTCGACACCGCGCGCGAACACATCGCCGCCTTGACCGGCGCCCACCCGCTTGAGGTCATCTTTACCAGCGGCGGGACCGAGGCCAACAATCTGGCGCTTAAGGGTATGGCTTTTGCCGTGGGCAAAGGGGTGCTGATTACCGGCGCCACCGAACATCCATCGGTCAGCGAACCCCTCAAATATCTGGCCGCACGAGGATGGACTCTGAAAACGCTGCCCGTTGGCCCGGAAGGTCTCCCTGCGAATACGAACCTCGAAAGCCCCGACATCAAACCGGGGGAGGCGCCGATCGGCTCCCTGATGCTGGCCAATAACGAAACCGGCGTCATCCATGACACCCTTGAGCTGGCCAGCAGTTTGCGCAAGGCGGGGGGATTTCTGCATGTCGATGCCGTGCAGGCCGTCGGCAAAATACCCGTAGACCTTGCGTCAACCGGTGCCCACACGATGACCTTGTCCGCTCACAAGATTTACGGACCCAAGGGCGTTGGCGCGCTGATCGCCAAACGCACGGCCCCCATCGAACCCTTGCTGCATGGCGGCGGGCAGGAACGAGGCCTGCGTGGCGGCACTGAAAACGTGGCCGGCATAGTTGGCTTCGGCAAGGCGGCAGAACTGGCGCGTCTTGAACTGGAGGCCCGCAGCGCCCATACCCTGGCCCTCAGGCGCCGGCTGGAGAGGGGCCTGCGGTCATTGCCCGGCGTGACCCTATTCGCCGAAACCACACAGCGGCTGCCCAATACCGTCCAGTTCAGTGTGCCAAGTTTCGATGGAGAGACGCTGGTGATGAATCTCGATCGCCTCGGCTTTGCTGTTTCCAGCGGCTCCGCCTGCGCCAGCGGTGGCAACGTGCCCAGCCCGGTGCTGACCGCCATGGGCGTTGACGCAGAAACCGCCCGCGGCGCCATCCGGGTCAGCCTCGGACGCGGCAACACCGAATTCGAAGTGGATCAATTCATGGAAGCGCTCAAGGGCTTGCTGCCTTCCCGATAACCATCCGGTGATCGACCCAACTCTTCTGTTGATGCCGGACCAACCCAGGAGATAGACATGTCTATTACTATTACCGAACGCGCCGCCGCTCAGGTGACCAAGCAATTAACCAAACGCGGAAAAGGACTGGGACTCAGGCTCGGCGTCAAGAAATCCGGCTGCACCGGCTATGCCTACGTCGTCGACTATGCAGACGACGCCAGCGACAGCGACCTGATATTCGAACAACACGGCGTGAAAGTCGTGATCAGCCAGGATGATCTGCCGCATCTTAACGGCATCACCGTGGACTTCCGCCGCGAGGGCATCAGCGAAGCCTTCAAATTCGACAATCCCAACATCAAGGCGATGTGCGGCTGCGGCGAGAGCTTTGCGGTGTAGCGGCACCCGACCCAGGGCCCAAGTCTCGAATGTCTTGGCCGATTGGCCGGGTCACAACCCACTCGCAACAACCCGAACGCTTACCCCGACTAAGCTTTTCCTATAGAATCCCCAAGCTAATCCCCGCCCCACCCTGGCGGGTTTTCTTTTGGCGGACTGCATGACGGCTCCGCCCGCTATCGCACACTCAGGAGTTTCCATGGCGATCGAACGCACCATTTCCATCATCAAGCCCGATGCTGTTGCCAAAAACGTGATCGGCGAGATTTACAGCCGCTTTGAAAAGGCGGGGCTCAAGATCGTTGCGGCCAAAATGGCACACCTGTCCCGCAAACAGGCCGAAGGCTTCTACGCCGTCCACAAGGAGCGTCCCTTCTTCAATGATCTGGTCAGTTTCATGATTTCCGGCCCGGTGATGATCCAGGTGCTTGAGGGTGAAAATGCCATCACCATCAACCGCGAGGTCATGGGCGCCACCAACCCGAAGGATGCCGCCCCCGGAACCATCCGCGCCGATTTCGCCGTCAGCATCGACGAAAATGCCGTTCACGGTTCCGACAGCCCCGAAACGGCGGCTCAGGAAATCGCCTATTTCTTCCAGCCGAATGAACTCCACCCCAGAACCCGTTAACCCGGGCACCAGGACCAATTTGCTCGGACTCGAGCGGAAGGCCATTGCTGACTTCTGCGTCGAGCAGGGCGAAAAGCCCTTCCGCGCCTCGCAGCTCCTGCAATGGATACACCAGCGCGGGGTCGTTGATTTTGGGCAGATGACCAACCTGAGCAAGGCACTCCGCGCCCGGCTGGAGGACACCTGCGAAATTCGCCCGCCGGACATCGTTCACGAACAAATATCCGCGGACGGCACCTGCAAATGGGTGCTGCAAACCGATGAGCATAACCGCGTCGAAACCGTCTTCATCCCCGAGGAAGGACGCGGCACCCTCTGCGTCTCCTCCCAGGTCGGCTGCGCGCTGGAATGCACTTTCTGTTCCACGGCCCGCCAGGGTTTCAACCGAAACCTCTCCACCGCCGAAATCATCGGCCAGCTCTGGGTTGCACAGCGCGAGCTGGGCATGGGCGCCGTCACCAATGTCGTGCTGATGGGCATGGGCGAGCCGCTACTCAATTTCAACAATGTGGTCGCCGCCATCGCTTTGATGCTCGATGATCACGCCTACGGCCTCTCCAAGCGCCGCGTCACGCTCAGCACCTCCGGCATCGTGCCGGCCCTGGACAAACTGGCCCAGGTCAGCGAGGTCAGCCTCGCCGTATCCCTGCACGCCCCGACCGATGAACTGCGCGATGAGCTGGTGCCAATCAACCGGAAATACCCCATCCACGAGCTGCTTGCCGCCTGCAAGCGTTACATTGGCCGCGATGCGCGCCGCAAGGTGACAATTGAATACGTCATGCTCGACGGCATCAACGACACCCCGCTTCACGCCCGACAGCTGGTGCGCGTGCTCAGCCATGTCCCCTCCAAGGTCAACCTGATTCCCTTCAACCCTTTCCCGGGTTCCGGTTATCGCTGTTCCAGCCGCGACACCATCCAGCGCTTCAGCGGAATCCTCCAAGCCGCCGGGCTTATCACCACCACCCGCAAGACCCGGGGCGACGACATCGACGCCGCTTGCGGCCAACTGGTCGGCCAGGTCAAGGACCGCACCCGCCGCACTTTCCGGCTTGCCGCCACCTCTTAATGAAGTTCAGAGGCTGGGCTGTACTCGCGATAGCCATGCTGGGCGAGGCCTGCTCCTCGCAGCCGCCTGAAGAGGAAATCACCCGCAGCGCCGAAACGCTGCCGCCCGAACAGGCCTCCCAAATTTTCGTCGAGAAAGGCGTACATTACATGGATACAGGGCAATACGAAATTGCCCTTAAAGACTTGCAGAAAGCCATCGAACTGGACGATGACAACAGCGAGGCTTACAACGCGTTAGGTGTGCTGTATCAGCTCATCGATAATCCAGCTAAAGCCGACAGCCATTTCCGCAGGGCAATTAACCTTAAGGCGGACAACTATGGCGCGCGGAACAACTACGGACGCTTCCTCTGCAGCACCGGACACGCCGCCGAAGCATTCGAACAATTCAGGAGCGTCTACGGCACCAAGCTCTACGGCCAACCCTGGATGCCCCTGACCAATGCCGGTATCTGCGCGCATGCGGTCGGCCAGACGGCGGAAGCCGAACGCTTTCTGCGTCTGGCGCTGGAAGCCAACCCCCGTTTTCCGCCTGCCCTACTGGAACTAGCCAGGCTCAGCCGCGACACCGGCCAGGCCATGAGCGCACGTGGCTTCCTGCAGCGCTACATCGCCGCCAACGGCCCTACGCCGGAAGCCCTGCTGCTAGGCATCGAAATTGAAATGGGGCTCGGCAACACCCAGACCGCGATCGATTACATGAACACACTACGAAACCAGTTCCCCGATGCCACCGAGGTCATGCAAGCGCGTCAGCGGGTGAGGCTGTGACTCCATTGCGGCTCACCGCCTGAATTTGGAGAAATAGCGTCCAGGCGCCCCAAACCTGAGCGAGCCTGCCGGTGGATTCGAAAGTCCAAACCAGCAACCTGGGCGTTGTTAGCCTCGACAGAAGCTGCCGAACAGTAAGGGTCCGCCGCCGTGTGGAGACAACGGCGATCTCTTTGTAAACGCTTATCATCCAACCGCTCGATTCAAGGTTGGCTGGTGGTGATGCGGATCTGGTAAATCATGGCTCGGCAGCGAGTTCAGCACTTGCCGCAGGGGGCAAGCGCCTTGCCTTGTTCCGTCCACTCCTTGATGCCTTTTTCGAGGTGATAGACATGGGTGTAGCCGTGCTCCCCGGCGAGCATCTTGCCCACCTCGCCGCTCCGACGTCCTGAGCGGCAAATCAGAACGATTCGAGCATTCTTGTCCGTTCGGACGCTGGCCGAGCTTCTTTACCCAAGCCTCGGCATCGTAACCGCCTTGTGCAGCGAAATACATCAGCGGCTGGCTGCCCGGTATGAGACCGGTTTACCGCCATTCCCCGGGGGTCTGGATATCAATCAGTACCGCGCCAGCCTGTTGTAGCTGCTTTAATTCTTCCGGCGTCACTCCCGCAAGTTCAGCGGCCATGACGCTGGCGGCAAGCGCCGGAATCAACAACAAGAGACCCGAAATGCGTGGGATGCAGCGGTTCATCGTGTTACCCCCACTGTTGCGAAATCCGCTGCAGCACAGACCCAGCGCTGATCCGGGCCTGACCACATCACACATCCAGGTTGGATACTTCCAGCGCGTTTTTCTCGATGAAATCACGGCGTGGTTCCACCTGGTCGCCCATCAGCGTGGTGAAGATTTCGTCCGCCGCGATGGCGTCCTCGATCCTGACCTGCAGCAGACGGCGAGTGTTCGCGTCCAGCGTGGTTTCGAAGAGCTGGTCGGGATTCATCTCGCCCAGACCTTTGTAACGCTGGATATGCTGCCCGCGCCTGGCTTCGGCCATCATCCATTCGAACGCGGCGCGGAAGTTTTTCGCATACTCCCGGCGTTCATCCGCTGCAACGTACGTCTCCAGCCCGAACAGCCCTTCGGTGATCCGTGAAAACCCGGCCAGCCGCCGGTAGTCGGCGGAATGGAAGAAACCGGCGCCTAGGTCGAAATGCTTGTAGACGGCATGCAGCCGCTTGTTGACCCGCACCCTGAAGGCTTCGGGCTGTTCGGCGAATTCCGGCTCCAGCACAAAGCTCGCGCCGGGCTCCATGCCGTTCAGCTGACGGGTCAGTGCTTCCAGCCAGGCTTCGGTGGCCGGACGATCCGCCAGGCTGGCGGGGTCGATAGCCGGCAGTTCGGTCAGGGCATTTAGCAAGGTCTCATCGTAGCGATGACCCAGGCGATCGATGATGGTGCGCACCGCCAGGAAATCCCGGGCCAGCTTTTCGAGGCCCGGCCCCTGTATCGGCGGTGTGGCATCGTCGGGGTGCAGCCGGGTTTTCTCCAGGGCCAGCTGCAACAGATAGTTGTTCAGCTCGTTATCATCCTTGACGTATTGCTCCTGCTTGCCTTTCTTGACCTTATAGAGCGGTGGCTGGGCGATGTAAATATAGCCGCGCTCGATCAGTTCCGGCATCTGCCGGTAGAAGAAGGTCAGTAGCAGGGTGCGGATATGCGAGCCGTCCACATCGGCATCGGTCATGATAATGATGCGATGGTAACGCAGCTTGTCAGGATTGTATTCGTCGCGGCCGATACCGCAGCCCATGGCGGTAATCAGCGTACCGACTTCTTCGGAGGAAATCATGCGGTC
Source organism: Methylococcaceae bacterium (assembly GCA_028678445.1). GTDB lineage: Bacteria > Pseudomonadota > Gammaproteobacteria > Methylococcales > Methylococcaceae > UBA6136. Next base: position 5,374 of record JAJRDJ010000350.1, on the reverse strand, counting down.
GAAACGGGCGCGCTCGACGTTGAGGATCTTGCCCTTGAGTGGCAGGATGGCCTGGGTGCGGCGGTCGCGGCCCTGCTTGGCGGAGCCGCCGGCGGAATCACCCTCGACAATAAAGAGCTCGGACAGCGCCGGATCCTTCTCCTGGCAGTCGGCCAGCTTGCCGGGAAGCCCCGCGATGTCCAGGGCGGTCTTGCGGCGGGTCATTTCGCGGGCCTTGCGGGCCGCCTCGCGGGCGCGGGCGGCGTCGATCATCTTGTTGGCGATCGTTTTGCCGATGCTGGGATTTTCCAGCATGAACTCCTGGAATTTCTCGCTCATGGCCGACTCGACCACCGGCTTGACCTCGGACGATACCAGTTTGTCCTTGGTCTGGGAGGAAAACTTTGGGTCCGGCACCTTGACGGAGAGGATGGCGGTCAGGCCCTCCCGGGCATCGTCGCCGGAGGTGTCGACCTTGTGCTTTTTCTGCAGCCCCTGCTCCTCGATGTACTGATTGAGGGTGCGGGTCAGGGCGCCACGGAAGCCGGCCAGATGCGTGCCGCCATCGCGCTGCGGGATATTATTGGTGAAGCAGTAAATGTTCTCCTGGTAGGAATCATTCCACTGCAGGGCGGCTTCGACGATGAGGCCTTCTTTTTCCGTCTGGAAATAAAACACCTTGTCGAACAGTGGCGTCTTGTTCTTGTTGAGATGTTCGACGAAGGCGCGGATGCCGCCCTCGAATTCAAAGACATCGCTTTTGTCCGTGCGCTCGTCATGGAGGCTGATGCGCACCCCGGAGTTCAGGAACGACAGTTCGCGCAGGCGCTTGGCGAGGATGTCGTAATGGAACTCGATGTGGGTGAAGGTGACCGGGCTGGGCTTGAAGTGAATGATGGTGCCGGTGCCCTGGGTTTCACCGCTTTCCGCCAGCGGCGCTTGTGGCACGCCGTCGCGGTAGATCTGCACGTATTTTTTACCGCCGCGATGAATTTCCAGGGCGAGCGTTTCTGACAGGGCATTGACCACCGACACACCCACGCCGTGCAGACCACCGGAGACCTTGTAGGAGTTGTCGTCGAACTTGCCGCCCGCATGCAGCACGGTCATGATGACCTCCGCCGCCGAGCGCCCTTCTTCCTGGTGAATGTCGACCGGAATGCCGCGGCCGTCGTCGCTGACCGTGATGGACTCGTCCGCGTGGATGATGACGCGGACATCCTTGCAATAACCGGCCAGCGCCTCGTCGATGGCATTGTCGACGACTTCGAATACCATGTGATGCAGGCCGGTGCCGTCATCGGTATCGCCGATATACATGCCGGGGCGCTTGCGGACGGCGTCGAGGCCCTTGAGCACCTTGATGGACGTGCTGTCGTAAGCGGAAGGATTTACGGTGTTCGTCATTATTCTGTCATGTCTCTGTTATCCGGCCTTGGGCAATGTGAAATACGGCCGCATCGCTCGACACGCCCTCTTCGATGATGTCCCGCGCCGTGGCGGTGATGAAAAACTGGGTGAGCCGGCCGCGCAGAAGCTCCAGCAGGATTCGTTTGTTATGTTCGTCAAGTTCGGAGGCGACATCGTCAATCAGAACGCAGCCGGCGGTGCCGACCCGTTCCTCCATCAGCCTGGCTTGCGCCAGGAGGAGGGCATAGACCAACAGCTTCATCTGGCCCCGCGAAAAGTAGGCCTTGACCGGGCGGTTGTCGAGGAGGATGGAGAAATCCCCTTTGTGGGGACCTGACTGGGTATGGCCATAACGGAGGTCCGCCGCAACTTCATTGTCGAGCACTCCGTCCAGCGGTCGGGCTGTATCCCAGCCGGCGTGGACACGTAAACCAAAGCGCGGATCGGAAAAGAAGCGTCCCCCTATGTCTTGAAAAAACGGCTTGAGTCGTTCGAGATAACCCGACCTTGCCTCATGGATCATTATACCGTAGCGGGCCAGCTCATGATTCCAGGGCGCAAATTCGTTCGCCCGGCCGTCCCGCAAAAGCGCGTTGCGGTGGCTCAGCGCCTTCGCATAACGGCGCCAGATATCAAGATAGGCCGGGTTCTGGTGAAAGACACCGAAGTCCATGAATTGCCGGCGCAATTTGGGAGCCCCTTCAAGGAGCGCGATTCCCGCCGGCTGGATGACCAGCAGTGGAAACGCCTCCAGCAACTCCGCGCTGGATGGCACGACCCGCCCGCCGACATGAATCTCCCGCTTGCCACGGGCGATGCGGATGCCGATCGGCAAACCCGTACTCTGTTCAGTGGCGATGACCTTGCCCACTACCGTGAGCGAGGACTCGCCAAAGCGGATCAGTTGGTGAGCTTGGGAGGTGCGGAAAGACCTGGCCCTGCCCAGAAGGTATATGGCTTCCAGCAGGGACGTTTTGCCGCTGGCATTGGGGCCGACAAAAAAATTGAGGCCGGAACCAGGCTCAAGAGTGGTGGGAAATAAATTGCGGAGCCCTGTGGCATCCAGCGTGACCAGGCTCACCCCTTACCTTCCTGTCGGCACGGCGGGTGCCGGGGGTTAGAGGCGCATCGGCATGACCACATATTTGAAGCGCTGGTCCGCCGTATCTTCGATCAGACAGCTATTGGCGGCCACCGTAAAGGACAGCCGCACTGTCTCGGAAGCCACGTGGCCGATGGCTTCGAGCAGGTATGCCGCATTGAATCCCACGGAAACCCCGCCGCCCTCGGCCGCGACCGCCAGGCGCTCCTCGGCTTCCTCGTGCTCCGAATTTTGGCCTTTCAGCACCATCTCGCCAGTCTCTTCCACTTCGAGACTGATGCTTTTCTGCTTTTCGCTGGACAGTACGGACACCCGGCTCAGCGCGCCCCTGAACGCGTCCTTGTCGACCTGATAGATACGGTTCAAATCGCGCGGCATCACCCGCTGGTAATCCGGGTAACGACCCTCGACCAGCTTGGCCGAAAAGCTCACCGTGCCAAGATTCACCCGGACGGTGTTGGGAGAAATCTGGATGATGAGAGTATCGTCCGCATCGCCCAGCAGGCGTGAAAGCTCCAGGATACCCTTGCGCGGCACGATGATTTGCCGGTTGCTGGAAAACGCGGCTGACTGGATCTCCTGAAAGACTGCCAGACGGTGCCCGTCCGAGGCCACGGTGCGCAGTGTGCTGCCCTCCAGATCCAGCAGCAGGCCGTTCAGGTAGTAGCGGACGTCCTGCTGTGCCATGGCAAAGGTGGTCTTCTCGAGAGCCAGCCGCAGGGTTTCACTCGGAACGGCCACTTCCAGCTCGGTCGCGCCCGAATCGAATGCAGGGTAGTTTTCGACCGGCAAGGTGGTCAGGCTGAAGCGGCTGCTGCCCCCGCGGAGCGCCAGCCGGTCCTCGCGGCGCTCCAGGGTCACCTGGCTGCGTTCGGGCAGCAGGCGGAAGATGTCGAGCAGCTTGCGGGCCGGGACCGTGATGGCGCCCTCGTCCGCCGATTCCACTCCCACCCGTGCCACCAACTGCACCTCGAGGTCCGTCCCGGTCAGTTCCAACTGGCCCTCAGCCAAGCGGAGCAGCACGTTGGAAAGAATCGGCTGGGTCTGACGCTTTTCAACGACACCAATAACCTGCTGCAACGGGGTTAGCAACGTCTCACGCGCGATGGTGAATTTCATGGGGACTACCTTGGGATTGTCTTTGAAGGTGCGGGGGGGCGTAGCGGGTTTCCGGATGGGTGATCAGGCGGACAGCGTGCGCTTCAGGTTGCTGTAGTCCTCGGCGAACTTGTTATCACTCTCCTTGAGTTCCACGACCTTCCGGCAGGCATGCAGTACCGTAGTGTGATCGCGCCCGCCGAACAACTGGCCGATCTCCGGCAGGCTATGATTGGTCAGCTCCTTGGCCAATGCCATGGCGGCCTGGCGTGGCCGCGTGACCGAGCGGGTGCGCTTGGCGGACAGCAAATCTGCGACCCGGATTTTGTAATACTCGGCGACGGTCTTTTGTATGTTCTCGACGTTCACCAGCCGATCCTGCAGCGCGATCAAATCCTTGAGGGCCTCCTTGGCGAATTCCAGGGTAATGGGCTTGTTGGTGAAGTGGGCATTGGCGGTAACCCGTCGCAAGGCGCCCTCCAATTCACGAATATTGGAGCGGATGCGCTTACCGATGAAAAAGGCGACTTCGTCCGGGAGTTCCACGCCGGCGTGCAGCGCCTTGCTCATCAGAATGGCGACCCGGGTTTCCAGGTCGGGCGGTTCGATCGCCACCGGCAGGCCCCAGCCGAAGCGGGACTTGAGCCGCTCCTCCAGCCCCTTGATTTCCTTCGGATAGCGGTCGCAGGTCATGACCACCTGATGCTTGTTTTCGAGAAGCGTGTTGAAGGTGTGGAAAAACTCTTCCTGGGAGCGCTCCTTGCCCGCGAAAAACTGGATGTCATCGATCATCAGCGCGTCGACCGTGCGGTAAAAATCCTTGAAGGCGCTGATGGCATTGTGTTGCAAAGCCTTCACCATGTCCGAGACAAAACGTTCGGAATGCAGATACACGATATTCGCGGACGGATTGGCCTTGAGAATCTCGTTGCCGATGGCATGCATCAAATGGGTTTTGCCAAGTCCCACCCCGCCATAAATGAACAAGGGATTGTAGGCACGGCCGACATTCTGGGCCACCTGCAGGGAGGCGGCTTTCGCCAGCTGATTGGATTTGCCCTCGACAAAATTATCGAAATTGAAGGCCGGGTTGAGGTTATTGGGAACGCTTTTGCGGGCCGTCGCTGGCGTGCGTGGCGAAGCGGGCGCGAGCACCGGGGCTTCGTTATGACGCGTACCGATTTCCAGCACCACGCTGGGCGCGGGATCGTTCTGGGCGGCCAGCACCTCCTCAATGCGACTGAAAAAATGCTGCCGGACCCAGTCCAGCACAAACTTGTTGGGGGCCAGGAGCTTGAGTTGTGAGCCGTTCTCGATGGGTTGCAGGGGCCGAATCCAGGTATTGAATTGCTGTGGCGGCAACTCGCCTTCCAGGCGGTTCATGCATTGAGTCCAAGTATGGTTCATGGATGAAGCGTCCAGCCGGGCACGGGTTGTTGGGGGGGGGACATCATGGTGTGGACATTCGATCACTCTTCATGGCTGAGTAATATAACCCATCGCCAGAGTGACCGCAGGGAGGACCGATCAGTCTTGAGCTCTCGAAGTCCGCTGGGCTGATCTAGTGGCTTTCCGCAGCCGCTTCAGCCCTTACTCGCGGCGAATTAAATCTCTGCGGATGCGCCCTTAAGGCTTGCCGGAGACTTCGGCATCATGGTTGCCAACTTCCGGTGTACCAGGTTGTCGCTGGTGAACCATGCCGCGAAACCAGTAGAGGACCATGACCGTCATGGCGGTGAGCACACCGCGGAAGAATTCCCGGTGTTGCGTGACCAGTTGCCGAAT
>JAJRDJ010000349.1 GCA_028678445.1 Methylococcaceae bacterium | reverse complement strand
TCGGTTAGTCTCAAGATTCCAGCGGGTACGCCCTCTGACCGCAAGATGCGTCTGTCTGGCAAGGGGTTGCCCAAACCCGGATCTGGCCACGGTGATTTGTTCGCAATCGTCCAAATTGCCACGCCAGCCCATCTTACCGAGCGCGAGAAAGTGCTCTATCAGGAACTGGCTTCCGCCTCGAACTTTAACCCGCGCGGCCACTTTTCCGGGTCGACCAAAGGCCACTGAGGGGATGATCATGCCACAACAAGCTAGCACCATAATCAAGGCCGAGATCACTTGGTTGAGCCTCGGCGAATTTACCCAGGTTTCCGGGCTTTCTCAGGATCAGGTCAGTGAACTGGTCGAACTTGGCGTTCTCTCGCCCTCGGGTACATCGGCCGCGGAATGGGTATTCAACCCGCACGCGATGGCGCTGGCCAGGCGCTTGCGGCGGTTACAGGAGGATCTCGATATTAAGCTCGATCTGCACGCGCTGGCCCTGGGGTTTTCCCTGCTCGAACGTATCAGCGAACTGGAATGCCAGCTGTCACGGGAACGTGCCGCCCGGTTCCACGATTAGGCGAGGGCACTGCGGCGGCGAAAAACCATAACGCCCCCGCGCGCCTACCGAAGGATAGGCGCGAGTGATTTGGCGGATCTCTACCAGCCGGATTCCTTTTCCGGGCTGGCACTGACTTTGTGGATGGTCAGATCGGCACCGGTGAATTCCTGCTCCGGATCCAGGCGCAGGCCAGTCAGCCATTTCAGTGTTCCGTAGATTAGAAAGCCCCCGGCCAGTGCAATGGCGATGGCCAGTCCGGTACCCACTAACTGGGCGATGAACGATATCTTGCCCAGCCCGCCTAAGGTCTCCTGACCAAGAAGACCGGCCGCAATACCGCCCAAGGCGCCGCACAGTCCATGTAGTGGCCACACGCCCAGCACGTCGTCAATTTTCCAGCGGTTCTGGGTCAGCGTGAACATGACGACAAACAAGGTACCGGCGCATAGCCCGAGGACCAGTGCGCCCGCCGGGTGGATGATGTCGGACCCGGCGCAGACGGCCACCAATCCCGCCAAGGGTCCATTGTGGACGAAACCGGGGTCGTTACGGCCCGCGAGGGTGGCTGCCAGCGTGCCGCCGACCATCGCCATGAGGGAGTTAACCGCCACCAGCCCGCTGATGGCGTTGAGGGTCTGCGCCGACATGACATTGAAGCCGAACCAGCCGACCGTGAGTATCCAGGCGCCGAGCGCCAGGAAGGGAATGCTCGAGGGCGGATGAGCCGCGATGGCGCCGTTGCGGTGATAGCGCCCACGGCGCGGTCCCATCATGATGACGGCGGCTAGCCCTACCCAGCCGCCCACGGCATGCACCACCACCGACCCGGCAAAATCATGGAAGGGCGCACCAAACTGGTTCTCCAGCCAGGCTTGCAGCCCGAAGTTGCCATTCCAGGCGATGCCTTCAAAGACCGGGTAGATGAACCCTACCAACAGAAACGTGGCGGCAATCTGCGGGTTGAATTTGGCGCGCTCGGCAATGCCGCCCGAGACGATGGCTGGAATGGCAGCAGCAAAGGTCAGCAAAAAAAAGAACTTGACCAGGGCATAGCCGTTGCCGGCAATCAACTCACCAGCGCCCTCATAAAAGTGGAGCCCGTACGCTAGGTAGTAGCCGATAAAAAAGTAGGCGATGGTCGATATGGCGAAATCGACCAGAATTTTCACAAGGGCATTGACCTGATTCTTGCGCCGGACGGTTCCCAGCTCCAGGAACGCGAAGCCTGAGTGCATGGCCAATACCATGATGGCGCCGAGTAAAATAAACAATACGTCCTGGCTTTTGCTGATCGTCTCCATGTAGGGCCTCTTTGGGTGAATGCCGCTAACCTAGCAATTATTGGGCCGTAGGCTGGAGGTCGTGTGATTTCACACGTGAATGCAGAGCTGGTGAGAGGTAATCAGGTTGATTGCCCACAGATGGGGCGGATGCCGGGAAGATTTGCACCAGACCAGTGCTGGTCGCGAGGCGCTACCTTCCAATCTTGGGATAGGGGAGTAACCGTGAATTTGGCCAGATGCCAGGGCTAAACGTAGCGCGTTGCTGCGATAGGCCCCGGAGTATTCCGGGAAGGGAAGGCGGAGTGCGCCAGAGAATACGACCGACCCCTAGCACCCGCAGGCGCTGGGGTCGTCGTGAAGAAGGCTATTTCTTGTGAACGCCGCCGACCAGCGTCGTCAGGAAGCCCAACACCTTGTCCAGTATGGACCGGGCATCATTAAGGGCTTGATTGAGGGCCTCCTGGCCGGTCATGCCCTGATAGCGCCGCCGGTAGTAGCTGATTCCCAGAGGGGTTCCCACCACACCCAGAATCAGCCCCAGCACGAAGGTCCCGTTGGATGAAGGCTTATTGCGAGCCGTGGCCGAGGTTTTGTCAGCCGGTGCTCCCGGCGCCGGGATGATCACTGGCGGTGCCTTGACCGAGTCCGAAACCTTCGGGCCATAGTCATCCGGAATGACATAGTCGGTCAACCCCGGGATGCTGGGGAAAGCCACGCTGCCCTTGCCGACTATCAACTGCCCCTTCATGCCCTTCTCCATGTGCTGGGCAATGTCGCAGTGCACGAGGTAGGTTCTGTCTTCCGCTGGCAGAATCAGGGTGCCGGTGATTTTGGCCGGCCCCGTCATTTCAAGATGAAACATGCCTTTGTCGTAGATGAACTTGGGCAGGCCGTGCATCATCCACTGGTGCCGGATGTGATCCTCATTGATGAAAGTCACGGTCAGCCGGGTACAGGGTTTGACGTGCCACTCATGGGTATCGAAGCCGAACATGGTGCCAGGGTAGTCCCTGGCATATTTATGTCCGGCGCGCACGGTGATGGCTTCATCACCGCTGATGCGGCTGCAGCCCGGGGGCAGAGTCTCCTTGTTTTGCCCCATGACCATACCGCCATCCATGTCCATGAGATGGCCGCCGCCATGATCCATGAGCATTTTGTGCTCGACGATCTGTTCCGACTTTTCAGCAGCGCTGACCGCGCCGGACGCCAGCAGCAGAGCGGCGCCAATAAGCCAAAAGGATTTTGTAGCCATATTGGTCAAGAGCCTCATTGCTTGTTTTTCGCGAGGAAGGGCAAGTGCCCTATCAGAGCGATTACTTTTTCGCGATTCAGGTACAGGAAGTAGGCGGCAATACCGAGGAGCAAACCGGAAAACAATCCGCCACCCGTATCGGCAGACCCCGGCTCGGCATTGCTAGCCGCGGCTTGTGATTGCGCGGGCACCGCTTCAGCCAGGGTGTTGATACCCGGCTTGGTGTCCATGGTACCGGCTGGCGCGCCCAGGCTCCCCCCGTCATCCATGTAGTCCTGCCAGACCGGAATCTTTCGTTCCCAGAAGTCCTTGGTGAAGTAAGGTTTCAAGTCCATGCCATGACTTTTGGGCGTGCCGTTTTCATCCACATAGTCCTTGTAGGCGACCAGGCTAATGCTGCCTCCCTCCCCCATGCCATTGGTGGTGAAGGCCTTTTCGGTGTGGTCATGGAACATCCAGAGTCCGGAACCATAGCTGTGCAGGCCATCATCAGTCGTGTCCAGGGCAATATCCAGGCGTTGGGCCGGGGCGAGGCTGTAGACATCGCGAGTCACCTGGGCGGCGGGATTCTGCAGGACGCCGTCATAGTGGGTTTCGGTTCCCTTGTGGCCATGAATGTGCAGGGCCAGGGGTTCGGTATGTCCATTCAGAACCCGAATCTTGGTCTTCTCGTTCGGGCTCACCGTAATCAGGGATTCTCGCAGGGTGAACGGGAACGATCGCCCATTCAGCAGGAAGTAGTCGTCAGTGGCATCCGTGATGTCGTACTCCTGATTCATTTTCTTGGCCACCAGACGCACGTCGTTGGCTGACTGTGGAATCTGGTGCAGTTCCTTGTCCACGGACTGGTAGTGGATATCGTATTCCTGCTTGTACTGTTCGAGCACCGCCGCCGAGGGGTGGCGAACCTGACCGGCGCCCACGTTGAATACTTGGGGCCAGTTATTTGGACGGTTTTCCTCGACGATGAACATGCCGGCCAGACCCATCGGGATATGCGTGTGCGGCTGGACGTGGCAGTGGTAATACATGGTGCCGGCGTGGCGCGGGCGGATCACGTAGGTCTTGCTCTGCCCGGGCATGATGTCCATTTCGCTGGTCTGGCCCACGCCGTCATTACCTTCCCCGCCATGATCCATGAACGGATGATCCACGCCATGCAAATGGATGGAGTGCGGGAAATAATGCGAGTTTTCAACAACGATCCAGACAACATCGCCCTGCTCCACGCGAATGGGCGGGGAGGGCATGCGCAGCAGCGGATTAGCTTCGGCGCTGGCAAAGCTGCTTGTCGACATGTCGCGGCTCTTGGGGGTAAATACCCAGAAACTCGGCTGGATGCCGGGGGCGATATCGAAGGTGGGCACGACACCCTTGAAATCTGGCGAATGACCATTGATCTCCATGATCTCGAGTTTGATCACGTAATGGTCGGGATCACCGTCCTTGTCCAGATCGTTGGTCAGCGTGAGGGCGTCAGCAGCGAGATTGGAGGTATCCATGAGAGTTTCCATGGATATGTTGTTGGTGCCCTTGACGAACGCGGCGATATCGGCTGGGTTGTCCGGGTTGCAGGATCGGGATTCCTGCAGGGTGACCCCTTCGATTGTCTGCGCCTTGCGCCACTCAGGCGGAGCTCCGCTGTTGCAAAAGGGTTCGGCCTGACCTAGCTCGACCTTGGCCGAGGGGGGTGCCTTAAACACCGCTGATACCGGCGCGGAAAGGGTGATCAGTAGCGAAGATAAAACCAGGGATTCTCTCAACATGGGTGTTACCGGTATTGGTAAAACGCCAGGACACAGCATCAGCCATGGCCCGGCGTCGAATGCCCCCGCTCCGAGAGGCGGGGGTATCGGTTAAGCTTCCTTCTTGCTGATCAACTTGTCCACGGCGTTTTTGAATCCCGCATTGGACAAGTAGAAAATGTATCCGCCAGCCACCAGCAGTGTCAGTATCACGATGATGGTGCTGGTGGGCAAGCCGGATTGGTTACCGCCGACCTGAAGGCCAATGTGCTCGTCCACCTTGGCGCCTTCATTCACGAGGGTGATGTGAATGCGGTATTTGCCGGGCTCGACAAAGTTCACGTTGGCGTTGAAGGTGCCTTTGGGATGAGCAGCGGGCGGTTGATAAAAGAAGCGGGTACCCTCTGGCTCCTTGGTGATTTCAAATTCCACCGTCATGTCACGCAAGGCCTTGCCTTCGTAATCGAAAACAATGATGGCGGGTCCCGTTTCGGGGATGAAATTACAGTAGTCCGTAGTGCCCGTTAGCTGTGGTTGATAAGCCGTGAAGTGAACAAGGTGCGAGCCGATCTGTACGCGGCATTGATCGGTATCGACGCTGGCTCCGCCATGGGACCATGCGGTAATCGGTAACAGACTGGTTGCCAGCAGCCCCAGGGCAACCAGACTTTTCTTGATGGCCTCTATTTTGCGCATAAATTTTGTTCCCTCACTCTCTATTGTATTTAAGATTTTTGTAGTCGTTTTGATAGTTCTCGGGCTGGATGCTAAGAGCTGGGAGCAACCGCCCAGGGTCGTTAGATTCAGTCACCGGGAATATACCGAAGCATGCCCCCTTTCACAACAACACGGGTCTTTAAAACCCATGAGACAGGCACCAGCGGATGATTGCTAGGGCAGCTTGCGAGTTATTTTTTGAAGTGAAACTCACGCTGATGCAATCACTGCAAAAAGACAGGAATGGCTTATTAAAGTTCAGGTGACCCACGACAGACGGCTTTAACAGCCCTGCCAGGGCAGCCTGTGGGGCTGTTTGGGTTATCCTAGGAAAGCGCTTTAGCAACCCGCGCATCACTCATTCGGCAAGGCAATGCCCTTGAATCCGACCATCGAATCAAGACTGACCATGATCAAACCCACGCGCCCGATTCTTTTGCCCGCCTGTTTGGCGCTCACCGCCTGTTCCGGTCTTGGGCCAACGCGACCCGTGCAGAGCGTCGAATCTGTTGCCAGCACCCACCCGGAGCCGGCGCAGCCGACTCCAACCGTTCGGCAACCGGTCGCGCCATCGCATTCCCGACAAGAGTCGCCAGCGATC
>JAJRDJ010000001.1 GCA_028678445.1 Methylococcaceae bacterium | reverse complement strand
GGCGTCAAGGTCGTCGCGGTAACGGCGGAAGGGCTGAAAACCGAATCCGGCGAGATCATCCGGGCCGCCGCCAAGGTCTGGGCGGCAGGCGTCAAGGCGCCGGATTTCCTCAAGGAGATCGACGGCCTGGAAACCAACCGCATCAATCAGCTGGTCGTCAAACCCACGCTGCAGACTACCCGGGATGACGATATCTACGCCATCGGCGACTGCGCCGCCTGTCCCTGGCCGGAAAAGGGCACGAATGTTCCACCCCGCGCCCAGTCCGCACACCAGATGGCCAGCCTGGTCCTCGGGAACATCCGCAACCGGCTGCAGGGCAAGCCGCAGAAGGAGTTCAAATACCTGGATTATGGTTCGCTGGTATCGCTCGGCCAGTACAGCACGGTCGGCAATCTGATGGGTAACCTGATGGGCACGGTCATGATCGAGGGCTTCATCGCTCGCATGGTCTACCTGTCCCTCTACAAGATGCATCAGTTCGCCCTGTTCGGTCCGTTCCGGGTCGGGATGCTGATGATCTCCTCGTTCTTCCGCCAGCGCATCCACCCGAAAATCAAATTGCACTGAGGGGTGGTAAGATTCCGGCCCATTTTCGCTAACTTCAAGACTGACGGAGGACGTTCAGGGACATGGCAGGTCACAGCAAGTGGGCCAACATACAGCACCGCAAGGGTGCCCAGGATGCGCGGCGCGGCAAGCTCTTTACCAAACTGATCCGCGAGATCACCGTCTCCTCCCGCGCGGGCGGCGGCGATCCGGTCAATAATCCGCGCCTCAGGGCCGCCATGGACAAGGCGTTGACCGCCAACATGTCCAAGGACACCATCGAGCGGGCCATCAAGAAAGGCGTCGGGACGGGAGAGGGCGACAATTTCGAGGAAATCCGCTACGAGGGTTACGGCTCCGGCGGCATCGCGGTCATGGTCGATTGCCTGACCGACAATCGCGTCCGCACCGTCGCCGAGGTCCGCCATGCCTTCAGCAAGGCCGGTGGCAATCTTGGGACCGACGGCTCCGTCGCCTATCTCTTCACCAAGACCGGCATCCTCAGTTACCCGGCGGGCGTGGACGAGGACCGGCTGATGGAAGCCGCGCTGGAAGCCGGCGCGGATGATGTCATCACCCACGACGATCAGTCTATTGATGTGCTGGTGAATCCCGATCACTTCGAAACCGTGCGCGATGCACTGATCGCCGCCGGACTGCCGCCGGACAATGCCGAAGTCACCATGCGTGCCAGCACCACCGTGGCCCTGGAACAGGCTGATGCCGAAAAGATGATTCGCCTGCTGGAACGGCTGGAAGATCTGGACGATGTCCAGAATGTCTACTCCAACGCCGATATCAGCGAGGAAATCCTTGCGAAGCTGGCCTAAGCGAGTAGCGGTGGGATGGGCAAAGGCGATAGCCGTGCCCAACAGCTTGGCGTGGTTGATGGGCACGCTTTGCTTTGCCCATCCTACATTGAACAAAAACCATAACGGCAAATGCCTTGCTTAACCTGGCAACCTTGGCGGAGCCTGCACCCTGAATCAAGCATGAAAGGAAACACCTGATTTGGTCAGTATTCTCGGCATCGATCCCGGCTCCCGCTGTACCGGTTACGGCATCATTCATGACGGCGCCAAGGGGCCGGTATTGGTCGCCTACGGCGTGATCCGCACGGATACCGACAATTTCCCCGCCCGGCTCAAACAGATCTACGATGGCATCTATCAGGTGGCGCGGGAACACCATCCGACCGAAATGGCGATAGAACGGGTATTCATGTCCAAGAACGCCGATTCGGCCCTGAAACTAGGGCAGGCGCGCGGCGCCGCGATTTGCGCGGGCATGAACGCCGGTTTGCCGGTCTTTGAATATGCGGCCCGGGAGGTCAAGCTCTCCCTGGTCGGCAAGGGCAGCGCCGAGAAATCCCAGGTTCAGCACATGGTGCGGTTTCTGCTCGGCGTGGGTGAAGTCCTGCCCGGCGACGCCAGCGACGCGCTCGGCATCGCCATGTGCCACATCCATCACCGCCAGACGCGTCTCCGCATGGCGAAGGCCCTGGAGGTCAGCCAATGATCGGCTTTCTGCGCGGCGTGCTGGTGGCAAAAAAACCGCCTTCGCTTCTGGTGGATGTCCGTGGTGTCGGCTATGAGGTCGACGCGCCCATGTCCACCTTCTACGGCCTGCCGGAACTGGGCGCGGAAGTCACCCTGTTCACTCACCTCTCGATTCGCGAGGACGCCCATAGCCTGTTCGGCTTCATCACCGAAAGCGAGCGGAGCCTCTTTCGCACCCTCATCAAGGTCAACGGCATTGGCGCCCGCCTGGCGCTGGGCATCCTGTCCGGCTTGAGCGCCGAGGAATTCCACCGCGCCGTCGAATATCAGGACACCGCCCGCCTGGTGCGCCTGCCCGGCGTCGGTAAAAAGACCGCCGAGCGGCTGATCATCGAACTGCGCGACCGGCTGCCCGATCTCGGTACCGTGACGCTCCCCGGCACTGGGACTGTGCCGCCGCCTGCCGCCAGCCCCGTTGACGATGCCACCAGCGCGCTCATTGCGTTGGGATTCAAGCCGCAGGACGCCCATACGCTGGTGCGGAATGTCGCGACCGAAGGCAAGACCAGCGAGGAGATCATCCGTTTGGCGCTGCAATCGGCGGGGAAATAGCCCCGCATCGCCTGACCGGGAGTATTGCTCATGCGAATCTGGGTCGACGCGGATGCCTGCCCGAATGTCATCAAGGACATTCTGTTCAAGGCCGCGGAGCGGGTGAAGATACCGCTGATACTCATCGCCAATCAGACCGTGGCGACGCCGCCGTCGCGGTGGATTTCGGCGCGGCGGGTACCGCGCGGCTTTGACGTGGCCGACAATGAAATCCTCAAGCACTTGGCGCCGGACGATCTGGTCATCACGGCGGATATCCCGCTGGCGGCCGAGGTCGTGGCGCAGGGTGGCCATGCGCTCAATCCGCGCGGTGAGTTCTACACTCGGGAAAACATCCGGTCACGGCTGAACATGCGGGATTTCATGGAGACCCTCCGTGCCAGCGGCATCGACACGGGCGGTCCCGCCGCCCTGAGCCGGGCTGACCGGCAGGCGTTCGCCAGCCAGCTCGACCGGTATTTACAGCGGCATGCGCGCCATTCATCGCACCCCTGACTAACGCGGCAAGGGCGGCGCGAGGCGGTGGAGCAGCCGGGAGAATTCGATGCCGAGGCATTGTTCCAGGCGTTGGGCCATAGGCAGGCAGTCCTTCAGCCGCGGGCACCCGGCTTCCCGCTGCATTCCCACGCCGATTACATTCCCTCGCCCCATCACCGGCAGCGAAAAGGCGCGCCCTGGAAAATACAGCTTGATGAGGCGCATGACGGCACGGAACGACACCGCGTGACCGCTCCAGAGGTTGACGCATGCCACTCCGCTCGAACACAAAAGGCTGATCACCGCCGCAAAGAAATCGTGTCGCATCACCGCCGGGGCCAGTCCCTCGTCATCAAAGATATCGACCAGGATCAGGTCATACCCGGGATCGCCTTTACTTGCCAGGCGGTTCATGTGCTCGCCGCCATCGGCGATCCGGATGCTTAACCCCGGTTGCTCGGGCAGGCCGAAATACTCCCGGGCGACCTCAACCATGGCGGCACGGGACTCCACCACCTCGATCCGGGCCTCGGGATAATGGCGCAGCAGGTAGCGAATCAATGAGCCGCCACCGAGACCCAGCACCAATATACGGCGCGGTGCCGGCACCCACACCAG
>JAJRDJ010000348.1 GCA_028678445.1 Methylococcaceae bacterium | reverse complement strand
TAGGGATGACATGCCGCGATCGCTGCATGCCTGCATGAACGAGGTGGAAACCGCGCTGCTTGATATCAGCGGTTCTTCGGGTCGCGAGGCCCGGCGTCTTGCGGGCGAACTGCATGCCAATCTCCACTTCGGCCGCATTGAGCAAATATTCTCCCAGGGCCTGCATGAGTACCTGACGGCTTTCCTGAATGCCACCGCATCCCTGAGCCGGGAAATCCGCGAGGAATACCTGTCACGGCGCGGCTATGACGCCGGTCTGGAACAGCGACAGGTTGCCTGAATCCTCAGGGCCATGCGACAGTAACGCGGCAATCAATCGTCCCGACCCCTCCCGGGGAAAGTAGGCGAAATATTGGTCCCGCAGATATCCATACTTCCACCGCTTCTGATGCACCAACATCCATGACCTATTGTGTCGCTCTCAAGCTCAACGCCGGCATTGTGTTCGCTTCCGACTCCCGCACCAATGCCGGGGTTGACCAGATCGCCTGTTTCAAAAAAATGCGGACCTTTGTCAATCCGGGTGATCGCGCCATTGTCATTCTGAGTTCCGGCAACCTGTCCATCACCCAGTGTGCCATTAACCTGCTGGAGCAGCATGGACGCCATGCCGATCAAAGAAACCTCTGGAATGTTGATTCGATGTTCGACGTCGCCCAGTTGCTGGGCGAGTGCCTGCGCTCGGTGCGCGAGCACGACGGCGCGTTTCTGGCCCAGAACAACGTCGACGCCAGCGCCAGCTTCGTCGTTGGCGGCCAGATTCGCGGCGAGCGGATGCGCCTCTTTCTGGTCTATGCAGCGGGCAATTTCATCGAGGCGGGCGATGAAACACCCTTCTTCCAGATTGGCGAAACCAAATACGGCAAGCCCATCCTCGACCGGGTGATCAACCCCCATACCGCAATCAATGAAGCCATCAAGTGCGTGCTGGTGTCTTTCGACTCCACCATGCGCAGTAATCTCTCCGTGGGCCTGCCCATCGACCTTGCCGTCTACAGTGAATCGGCCTTTGAGCTGGACCTGGAGCAACACATCACCCACGAGGACCCTTATTTCTCCCAGATCAGCAAGCGCTGGAGTGACGGACTGCGCGGCGTATTCGCCTCGCTCCCGAGCCCCGACTGGCTGAACGATACCGCGCCAGATTCATTGCCGCGCCTGTAACGGCGGCCTCACCGAGCTTGTTCCCATGACCATACGCGTCGCCCTCCATCATCAATCGCATTACGTCTTCGATCGCCCGGTGGTCGCCTCGCCGCATGAAATCAGGCTGCGGCCGGCTGCTCACGCCCGTACCCCGGTTTCGGGCTACTCGCTAAAAATCCGCCCGGAACAGCATTTCATCCACTGGCAGCAGGATGCGTACGGCAATTTCGTCGCCCGTCTGACCTTCCCGGAACCGACCCGGGAGATCGAGGTCACGGTCGACCTGCTGGCGGATATGACGGTCATCAATCCCTTCGATTTCTTCGTCGAAGAGTGGGCCGAACATTATCCGTTTGCCTATTCGGAAAAGCAGGCTTCGGAGTTGCTGCCGTTCCTCGCCACCGAAACGCACGGGCCCCTGTTTTATGCCTGGCTGGAGAAGTTTCGCCGGGACATTCCCGCCGGCATCACCACGACCGATTTGCTGGTGCTGTTGAATCAGAAGGTGCAGCACCAGGTGTCCTACCTGATCCGGCTGGAGGCCGGCGTCCAAAGCTGCGAGGAGACCCTGGAGAAAAATTCCGGTTCCTGCCGGGACAGCGCCTGGCTGCTGGTGCAGTTGCTGCGCCATCTTGGAATCGCGGCGCGGTTTGTCTCCGGTTATCTCATACAACTGGTGGCCGACGAAAAGCCCTTGGATGGCCCGGCCGGACCCAGCGCCGACTTCACCGATCTGCACGCCTGGTGCGAAGCCTATATCCCCGGCGCGGGGTGGGTCGGCATTGACGCGACTTCGGGTCTTCTGGCGGGAGAAGGCCATATCCCCCTGGCGGTATCGGCCTTGCCGACCTCGGCGGCGCCGGTGATCGGCATGACCAGCGTATGCGATGCGCGGCTGGAGGTGCGGATGAGTGTCACCCGTATTCACGAAGACCCGCGTGTCACCAAACCCTATACCGAGGAGCAGTGGGAGGACATTCGCGCCTTGGGCCAACACATCGATGACGAATTGCGGGAGGGCGATGTCCGCCTGACGCAAGGCGGCGAGCCGACCTTTGTCTCGGCGGACAACATGGACGGCGAGGAATGGAACATCGTCGCGCTCGGCGAGGAAAAATGGGCGCTGGCCACTGCCCTGATAGAGCGCCTGCGGCAGCGGTTCTCGCCGGGCGGCGTGCTGCACTTCGGGCAGGGCAAATGGTATCCCGGCGAGCCGCTGCCGCGCTGGGCGCTGAACGTCTTCTGGCGGACAGACGGGGTACCCGTCTGGCGTGATGACGCATTGGTGGCCCGCGAATCCCTGCTCGATCTGGAAGCGCCAGCGCTCGAAGCATTTGGCCAGGCGCTGGCGCAACGCTTGGGCCTGAATCCCGGTTACCTGATCCCGGCCTTTGAAGATCCCTGGCGCGCTCTCGATGAAGAAAGCCGCCTGCCGGCCAATATCGACCCCCACGCGTCCGATCTCGGGAAAGCCGAGGTGCGGCAGGCCCTGGCCACGCAGTTGCGCTCGGGTCTGGCCCGAGTGGTGGGATATGTGCTGCCGCTGAAAGCGCCCAAGGGGAAGAGCCGGCCGCGCTGGAAATCCAGCCGCTGGCCGTTGAAGCATGAGCGTCTCTACCTGATGCCCGGCGATTCCCCTATGGGCCTGCGCCTGCCCCTGAGCAGTCTGCCCTGGGTGGCGCCGGAGGATTTCGAGGTGGACCTGCCGCTGGATCCTTTCGAAGAACGCGACCGGCTGCCGGAATGGGACGACGCGCCCTCGGTGCCCGAACCGGAGGCGATCGACGAGCATCCCGAGGCCCGGGAGGTCATCCATACGGCGCTGGGACTCGAAGTGCGCGATGGCCTCTTGTATGTCTTTTTGCCGCCGGTGGCACGCCTCGGGGCCTGGCTGGAATTGCTTGCCGCCATCGAGAATACCGCCGCCGAATTGAGCCTTCCGGTCCGGCTGGAGGGCTATCCGCCGCCTCGCGATCCGCGCCTGAAATCGCTGTCGGTGAC
>JAJRDJ010000347.1 GCA_028678445.1 Methylococcaceae bacterium | reverse complement strand
TGAAATTCGAAAAGACTTCGGAAAATCGGGCAACCTCATAAATGGGTTACAAATGGGTTACTGTTCTGTAAGCCTATTTGCCTCACCAGCCCGTCATTAAACCCTGGTTCTTCTGCCTGCCAAAACCACTAAACTTGCCCCAGCTACCCCTTATGTCGAAGACTCGACCAGTCGGCGAATGTGCTCGATATAGCGATCCATGCAGTGATCCGTGAACCCTTCGATGCCCAATTGGGCTATTTTCCTGGGTGAACCTCTCAGGAACGAGCGGGTTTGGTCTGCCCAGGATCGCCTCATGACCAGGTTTCCTTCTGGATCGAAATGTGTGTCGGGCACGTGATGGCGATACTTGATGAGCATGCCCGGGCTGGGCACCTGCGGCACAATATCCCGATCGTTGACAAAGCGCACCACACGGTCCTGCAGCGCTTTTCTGACGAATTTGGCAAAGGTTCGGTCGCCGACCCGGGGTTGGCCGAAGGTGTAAATCCCCTGCACGGGGAGTTTCTGTGCGAATGACAACTGCGCAGCCGCCAGTATCGACAACGCGCCACCCAGGCTATGCCCGGTGATCCAGATCGGGGAGTGCCCGTCATATTGCTCGTTCAGCGCCAGTTCCAGTTGCGGGCGAATAGCCGCGAAGGCCGCGTCAAAGCCCCGGTGAACTTTACCCACACCAACCGGGGCATACACCGTAGCGATCATCAGATCGGTCACCCAATCCTTGATATTCAGCGCTTCGGTGCCACGAAAGGCGATCAAGGTGGTATTCCGGCCCGAACAGACAAAGGCCTGGGTATCGACCGGCACGGGTACCCCGGCAGTGCCCATGACGGTGCTGGCATGCAAAAAGGCGAAGCGCGGGAAGCCCCATTCACGCACAGTCGTGCGGATGGTTTCTTCCGCTTCATAGGCCAGATTCCCGGCGGCGGCAAGCCATAGGGCATTGTGGGGATGGTAGCCACGAATATGGGGGTCAAACGGGGTGCGGGAGGGGTCGTAGTGGTAGCGGGAGTCCATCAATACCTCTGTTAAGAAAAAACCATGTTGGCTGTTTGAGTACCATGGGATGTTGCGATGGCCAAGCCATGCGGCGCAAGAGAGGAGGCCTCTCGTGCGTCACACTCAGGTTTGCTGGTGAGACGGCCAGACTCTCAGGACAGTGCCACTCACGCCATTGGCCCGCCATCGGATAGTCCACAATCACACCAACACCCGCTCGATTCCGCCGTTGCCCGCCCGCTTGACGTAATCCCTCATCCACTCTTCGCCCAGCACATTTCGGGCGATTTCGACGACGATGTAATCGGCATCGAGTTGCTCCACGTCGTCCTTGAAGCGTTGCAGCCCTTGCAGGCAGGAAGGGCAGGACGTCAACACTTTTAGGGGGCCGGCGAAACCGTCACCACGCAAGTGGATGGCATCGCGTTGCAGTTCCTCTTCCTTGCGAAAACGCACCTGGGTGGAAATGTCCGGCCGGCCGATGGCGAGGGTGCCGGATTCGCCGCAGCAGCGCTCCGACTTGTTCACTGGCGAGCCGTCGGCGGTGGCGATGAGCCCGTTCACCGTTTTGAGCGGGTCCCGCAGTTTCATCGGGCTGTGGCAGGGATCATGGTAGAGGTAGCGCGTGCCCGCGACGCCTTCCAGATGCACGCCCTTTTCCAGCAGGTATTCGTGGATGTCGATGAGGCGGCAGCCGGGGAAGATTTTGTCGAATTCGTAGTCGGCCAATTGGTCCAGGCAGGTGCCGCAACTGACGATCACGGTCTTGATGTCGAGATAGTTCAGCGTGTTGGCGACCCGGTGGAACAGGACGCGGTTATCGGTGGTGATTTTTTCCGCCTTGTCGAACTGACCGGCCGCACGTTGCGGAAAACCGCAGCACAGATAACCGGGCGGCAGGACCGCCTGCACGCCGATCTCGTAGAGCATGGCCTGAGTGGCGAGTCCTACTTGCGAGAACAGCCGCTCCGAACCGCAGCCCGGAAAATAGAAAACGGCTTCGGAATCCACGCGGGTCTTCAAGGGATCGCGAATGACCGGGACGATCTGGCCGTCCTCGATATCCAGCAAGGCGCGGGCGGTCTTGCTCGGCAGCTTGCCGGGCATTTTCTTGTTGATGAAATGAATGACCTGTTCCGTCACCGGCGGCTTGCCGAGCGAGGCGGGCGGCTGCGCGGTCTGTGCACGGCCAAGCGGACCCAGGAGCCGGTTGCCGAGACGCTGACCCCAGTAGCCCCATTCGATCAAGGCCATACGCATGGCCTTGACAGTGATCGGGCGGGTTACATTCAGAAACAGCATGGCCGCCCTTTTCGCTGGATTGAAGCTCTGCTTGCCCATTTTTCGCAACAGATTGCGCATGTTCATCGACACGTCGCCAAAGTCGATATCGACGGGGCAGGGGTTGTAGCACTTGTGGCAGACCGTGCAATGCTCGGCAACGTCCTCGAATTCCTTCCAGTGGGTAAGGGACACACCCCGCCGCGTCTGTTCCTCGTAGAGGAAGGCCTCGATGAGCAGTGAGGTGGCGAGAATCTTGTTGCGCGGCGAATAGGGCAGATTGGCCCGTGGCACGTGCGTGGAGCAGACCGGCTTGCACTTGCCACAGCGCAGGCAATCCTTCACCGAGTCGGCGATGGCGCCGATATCGCTCTGTTGCATGATGAG
>JAJRDJ010000346.1 GCA_028678445.1 Methylococcaceae bacterium | reverse complement strand
GTTCTGGGCGCTGTCACGGGTGAGCAGACCCCTGGCGGTGCTGGCGTCCATTGCGCGTTACGGCGCCACTTACCTTGGCAATATGGATCTGTCGGCGCAGCCCGATACGGACCGCGCCTGGTACTTCAATCCGTTTGCCTGGCAACTCATTTTTTTTGGAGGCTATGTCATCGGGGCGAGCTGGATCAACATCCGGCTCGGCATTCAACGCCGAATGCTGGCGAGCCTGGCCATCGTGCTCCTGGCCGTCCCCTTTGCCCACGAGCAGGGCCTGCGGCCGATGGACTGGATGATGTCTCTTCATGGCTGGGTCGAGCCGCTCTATGAAAAGACCCGTCTTGGACCACTGCGGATATTGCATTTCGCTGCCCTGGCCTATCTGGTGGCAACCCTGCTTGAGCGGCATGGCGCGTGGCTGCGGAAGCCGGCGGCGGAGTGCATCCGGGTGCTCGGCCGAAACTCGCTGGCCATTTTCTCCCTGGGGCTATTGCTGGCGAGGCTCTGCGGCATGGTGCTGGATCACACGGGACATAGCCTGCTGCCACTGCTCGGCGTCAATCTGGGTGGGCTCGCGCTGTTGATCGGCATCGGCCAATTGCTGGCCTGGGTGCATGGCAAGCCGTGGCAGCAGGTCCTCATTCTCCAGGAGGCCAGTTTCCCGCCAGACGTACGTTGGACATTCAATCTCGCGGAGTTCCGGCGCGTCATTTTAAGGCCTCTTGCCATGGCCGCTTTGCTGATGCCGCTGGCGGCGGCGCCGTTCCTGCTCCCGAAGAAGCCGATCCTGGAACCGGACCCAACTGCAGCCGTGCTCGAGATCGATACGGGTGGACTGGATGACGCCGCGCTCACCCCGCTCGACGGTCTGCACCGGGATGATCTGCTTTCCGTGGATTTCCTGCCGCCGCCGGAAGCTGATCGTTGACCCGGGTTCACTCTCCCCGTGAATCCGGCTTTGTGGACCGCGGCTTGCGCCATGGCCAGCGGGACTACCGTTATCAACTCTTCCGCTCGCGCGGCGAGAGGCCGGAACGTGGCTGGCCCCTCATCCTGTTTTTGCATGGCGCGGGGGAGCGGGGCCGGGATGGTCTGCTGCCCACCCAGGTGGGAGTGGGCACCGCCATCCGCCGGCATGTCGACCGATCCCCTGGTCTTGTTGTGTTTCCGCAGCTTGGGGGCGGACGCGGCTGGAGTCAACCCGACGCCGCCGAGCTCGCCATGGCCTGCCTGGCGCACTCCCGACAGGATGAGACGGTGGACCCCGCGCGGATTTACCTCAACGGTATTTCCATGGGCGGCACCGGCGTCTGGTATCTCGGTGCCCGCTATCCCGACCTGTTTGCAGCGTTAGTGCCGGTGTGCGGGGGCGTGAACTATCCCGCTGCCGCCAGTGGCGACCCGGCAGCGGACCAGAACCTGGCCATCTATCAGGCCCGCGCGGCGGCCATAGGCCAGACACCGGTCTGGGCCTTTCATGGCGCGGACGACCCCATCGTCGCCGTGGACTTCACCCGGCAGATGATCAGTACCCTGCACAGACTCGGCTCCCCGGTACGGTATACGGAATACCAAGCCTGCGGCCACGATATCTGGGAACCGGCCTATGGCGAGTCAGAATTGTGGCGCTGGCTGTTCGGGCAGTGCCGTGAAAGCCGGACGTGAACTTCGCCACTCAGTCGCACCGTAACTAGGCCGCGGAGGCCACCGTTAACTCGCATCACGCCTCAACCTTGTACCCCGCCCCGTAAACCGACAGCACGATATCCCGGTCCGGTGCCACCCGCGCCAGTTTCCGTCGAATGTTCTTGATATGGCTGTCGACCGTCCGGTCACTGGCCGCCTGGCCCTCATCGTGCAAACAGTCCAGCAACCGGTCCCGCGAATGGACGCGCCCCGGCCGTGAACTCAAGAGACTCAGCAGCCGGAACTCGGTGGCCGTCAATTCCAGCAGGTGGCCATTGAAGCGGATTGCATGGCGCTCGGCATCGACCACGATGCCCGTTTCGTGCAATCCGGGGTTCTGCATGCGGTCCAGGCGCCGGAAAATGGCCCGGATGCGAGCCATGACCTCGCGCGGGCTGAAGGGTTTGCAGATGTAATCGTCGGCGCCCAAATCGAGTCCCAGCAGGCGGTCCACTTCTTCTACCCGGGCCGTCACCATGATGATGGGCACGATCGAATCCGCCCGCAATTCCTGACAGACCTCCAGGCCATCCTTGCCGGGGAGCATAAGGTCCAAGAGGATCAGGTCCGGCGACTTGAGGCGCACCCAGGGCGCCACGTCGAGACCGTTGTCCAGCCAGTGATGGCCAAACCCGCTGGCCTCCAGATAGTCACACAGCAATTGGGCCAGTTTGGGCTCATCCTCGACCACCAGCACGGTGCGCCGGGAGGGTTCAGTGTTCATGCGGGTCCCGCTCCTGGCTCAGAGGGAGTTCGATCTGGATAGCCAGACCGCCCAAGGGTGAGTGACTGGCGGTGATGGTGCCCTCGTGGGCGGCAACGATATTCGTGCAGATTGAGAGTCCCAGCCCGGCGCCACCGTGCTCCCGGCTGCGGGACGCATCGACCCGGTATAAGCGGTCAAACAGTTTCCCGAGTGCCTCGGGAGGAACGCCGGGGGCCGAATCCTCGATGGTGATCACCGCCCGTTCACCGGCGGAGGCCAGCGTCAACCGGCACTGTCCGCCCGGATAGGTGTACCGGTAACTGTTTTTCAGCACGTTCCCGAATAACTGTGCCAGGCGCTGGGGGTCACCCAGCATGATCGCCGGACCCTCGAAGCGTGTGGTCAGGGTCATGGCCTTTTCAGCGAAACGGGTCCGATAGCTTCCCGCCGTCTGGGTCAGCGTGTTGACCAGATCGATACGCACGCGCCGATAGCTTAGCGCCCCCAGATCGGAGAGCGACAGTTCATAAAGATCATTCACCAGGGCATTCAAGGCCAGGGTCTCCGCATGCAGCGAGGCAATCCGCTCCCGGGTTAGCGGCCTGACACCATCGAGCAGCGATTCGATCTCGCCCCGCAAGATGGCCAGCGGCGTCCGCAACTCGTGCGAGATATCTGCGATCCAGCGGCGCCGGGCGTTTTCATGACTTTGCAAGGTCGCGGCAAGCCGATTGAAATCCCGGGCCAGGTCACCCAGTTCATCGCCACACACCGGCAGGGCTACATCGTAGCTTCCCGAGGCCAGGGTGCGGGTGCCGGCGGCGATCCGCCGGAGGGGCCGCAGGATCTGCCCGGCCAGAAGCCAGCCCGCCAGCGAGGCGATGAGAAATGCCAGCAGCAGGATGAGCCGGTTGACTTGCGTCTGCTGCGCCACAAAGGCCACCGCCAATCGATCCGTGAGCAACGTGCTGCGCTCCACTTCCAGCCAGCCCACGGTCTGCCCGTTGATCTCGATCGGCAGCGTGCTGGCGGGTTGCTGTTCCCCGTTACCTGGCAACCGGTCGGGCGGCGGTCCGATGATGCGTTGATGCTCGGCGTCCTGTAGGTATATCCGGTGCAGTCTGGCAAACGGGTCGCGCGGCGGCGGGGGCAGAGGAGGGGGGGGCGGTGGTCGACCGTGAGGGGGGCCGGAGGGTGGGTCATCCGCCGGCGGGTGACCGGGTGCATTGGGTGGATCGCCCAGGCCGCGATGCAATAACCCGACCCACGTAAAGTGGTCATCGCGGAGGAATTCCCAATCACCATGCTCCTGATAGGCGGCGGCGAGCAACGGTATCACCTTGGCGGTCCGTTCCAGTTGCTGTTGATGCAGGTAATCCGCGAAGCCCTCACGAAAGCTCCATTGCACCGAGAACATCATGACGCCCAGCGGAACCAGAATGCTCAGCAGGATGGCGAGAAATAGCCGGGTGAGAAGACGAACTTTCATGACAGGCAGGCAACCGGGAGATTCGGAAACAGGATTGTCTCAAATCCCGTCGGCCCGGTTTGGGAAAACCCGTGGGGTGTCATAACCCACGCCACGGGTTTTTATCTCAGCGAAAGCCCTTGTCGGGGTGCTTCGGGTGCGGCGGCGTGGTGAACTCCTCTTCCGACACCTGGCCGTCGCCATCGACATCCATGGCGGCGAAGGGGAAGATCGGGTTAACCGTTAGGCTGGCGAGCGCGGTGAACTCCTCTTCTGAAAGACTGCCGCTTGCATCACTGTCGGCGATCCTGAAGAGATTGTTCGCCAGCACCGCTTGGCGCTCCGTTTTGTCGTTCACGAACTCCGTTGCCGTG
>JAJRDJ010000345.1 GCA_028678445.1 Methylococcaceae bacterium | reverse complement strand
TTTTGAGCTCCTTGATCGCCAGCTTGTCCGGCGCCAGGCTGAAATCAATGCCCTTGGTGGTCAGATCACCCCAGGAGAGAAACTTATTGCCATCCTTGCTTTGGGTGAGCTTCAGGTTGGCAAGGTTGGCCCCGCCCGTCACCCGCACCTCAGGCTGTGGCTTTGCCTGCTTGAAACCCACCGCCAGGTCCGTGGAAAGGTTCGCGCTGTCCAGCTTGAGATGGGCAAACTCGGCGATGAAGGGCTGCAACTGGGCGAGATTGAACCGATCGACCTTGACGGTGGCCTTGGCCGACTCGCCGGTTGGCGCCGCCGTGCCCGCTAGGCTCAGCGCGCCGCCCTGCCGAATCTTGGTCCGCACATCGAAGCGGATGGGCGCTTTGCCGGTGTTGGACACATCCTTGAGCGAGACGGCCAGGTTGTCGAGATCGTAGGCCAGCGCCGCGGTGGGATGGCTGCGGTCCTGTACGCCGATGCCGAAGTCATTGATGGTCAACTCGCCGAGACTGAAACGCCAGGGGTCAGCCGCTGGCTCAGTCTGGGTGAGCGCTTTTTTGACGGACTGTGCGCCGCGCACCACCTCGGCTTTGTCCTCGGCCGTGAAGAGTGAAGCCGGATAAATGCCCCCGCTGGCTTCGCGGACAACTCCCGTTGTCCCGCCCTTGAGGGCCAGGCGCCGGATGGTTGCCTCCTGTTTTTCCAGATCGACGCGCCCGTCCTCCAGCCTGCAGGAGTCCCATTTCAGCAGCGATGAGGCGTTGCGAGTGTCATTCACGGCGAGCCGGTCCATCTGGACCGCCATATTTTGGATGGTGGCCTTGAGCGGGCCGATGCCAGCCACGGCATCGGCCTTGAGGCTTAGGCCGAAATTGCCGAGCGTGGTCTTGATCGGGGCCTTGTGGCTGGCATCGGCATACTCAAGGGCCAGCTCGTTGAGCTTGAATTGGTCCACCGCCACTTGCCAGGGGCGCGCGGGGACGGCGCCCGCCGGCGCGGGTTCCGGGGGGTTCGGGGTCTTTTCCGCCGGAGCCGGGGAAGCAGGGGGCGCCAGCGCCTGCCAGTCGACTTGGCCAGCGGCATTCATGCTGGCGCTGACCCGGCCCTTGCTGACCGCTAGCAGCGGCACCCGGACCTTCTGGTCGGGAAGGTCCAGGCTCGCCTGTTCCAGGCTGATGTCCTGCAAGGCCAGCAATGCGTTCTTCGCCTGGTTCAGGGTAATCTGCTTGAGATGCACAGCAAAATCGCCGACATGCACCACGGGTTCAGCGGTCCCGCCAGCGGTGGCCTCAGCTTTCAGTGACAGCCCGAAGTCGCCGATGGCGGCCTGGATCGGCGGCTTGGCGCGGGCGTCGGCAAAATCCAGCGCGATGCCGGCGATGCCGAACTGACCCAGGTTCACCTTCCACGGCGGGGCCGGGGGCGCGTCGGCGTCGGGCGGGGTCGCGGCGGGAGCGGGATTGGAGGCGTTGGGCTGTCCCGGCGCGGCTCCGGACGGCGCCAGGCTTAACCAGTTCAGTTGACCGGCTTCGTTGAAGGCTGCACTGACACGGCCATTACCCACGCTGAAGCGGGGCACGCTGACCGTTTGCGCGGGAAGGTCCAGGCTGGCCTCACCGAGACTGATCTCGTCCAGCTTGAGCAGCGCATTCTGTTCCTGATCGAGGCTGATCTGTTTAAGGTGCATGGCGAAATCACCGACATGCACGACGGGGGCATCGGCCCCGCCGGCCGTCGCCTCCGCTTTCAGGGAGAGCCCGAAATCGCCGATGGCGGCCTGCATCGCATGTTCGGGGCGGGTATCTGCATAGTCGATAGACAGCTCGGCGATGGTGAATTCGCCGAGGTTCACCTTCCAGGGTTCGCCTGGCGGTTCGGCGGTTGATGGCGCCTTCGCGGGTGGGGGATTCGAACTCGCCGGGGCGGGTTTTAGCACGCTCAGCCAGTTCAGTTGCCCCTTGTCGTCGCGGCTCAGTGAAACCTTGCCTTTGTGAAGCGTAATAGCCGGAATCCCCACCGTATGCTGCGCCAGATCCAGACTCACCTGGCCAATGCGAAATTCCTCGATTTCGGCAAGCGCGCGTTGCTGGTCGGCGGTCGCGAGCTTCAGTCTGGTCAGCGTGAACACGGCATCATCGACGTTGAGCCGGGTATTTGCCTTGTCCTGGCTGAATTGATAGCGGGCGGATAAACCGATGTCGCCGCCCGGCTCGGCGAGAGCGAGCGGCTCACCCGCGAGGTGCAGGATGGTCGCGAGTTTCAGGGCTTCAAGCTCGAGCTTGCCGCTGGACTTGATCGGATTCAGCGACACATCCCCCTTCCAGCGCAGCGTACCGCCTCCCGGCAGCGCGGCTTCAATCTCATAAAGACCGTGCCGCTCCGGCAGCGTGGAGATGTCCTTGAGCTCCAGCCCCAGGTGTTCGGCGCGATTGACGACGGCGGGTTGCACGGCCTGATTTTCGAATGCCACCTGCCCGTCCGCCAGCACGATGCGCTGCACGATCAGGCTGGGGAGCGGGGCATCCTCGGGAGGCTTTTCCTTGGTGGGATCGTCCGGCGGCAGGCTGGCGGCGATTTTGGCCATGTTCAGCACGCCTTCCCTGTCCTGTACCAGGTTGACGGCGGGGCCTTCCAGCCTTAGCTCGGCGAAGGTCGGCGCCCGGTTCAGGATCGATCGCGCCAGTTCAAAATCCACAAACAGACGCTTGAGTGCGAACACCGGCTGGCCATCGCTTTCAGTCAGGACGGTATCGCGGGCCTCCAGCTTGAACAAAAACGGATTGAAGGCCACCTTCCCCAGGCTCATCGGCCGCTGGATCGCCTGGCTGACCGCGGGCGGCGCGTAGTGACGAATCAGGAAGGGAACCCCGACAAACCCAATTAAAGCATAGGCGAGGAGAGCGCCCACCACGACCCGGAACCAGAGAGTGCGGAAAAGCGGGTAGATTCGATTCATGATGGGAGTGTCCAGAATGGTGAACAGGGAGCGAGCATTATCCCGAATTACAAAGATAAGCCTACCCGCCGGCGGGCATCAAGGCAGTTTTCGCTGCCACGGGTGAAATTCCGGCAAGTGCGGGGCCGATCCGCATAAATGGCGCAGGCAAAGTCTGCGTTGGCGGTTAGACCGCCCAGGAGAGCCGCACAGCGCTCACCCTCCCTCTGGAGTTTTCTGTGCGTGTCCCTGATCAGGACCAGATCGGGATGAGTCTGGTTGACGGGATCGCGCGACGACACTTCCACTGAATGGTAAGCCTCGCGGCAGCAGGCTCCGCAGGTCTGGCAGTCCAGCGCGATGGCTGACTCGTAACGGATGCAGACCGGTGATGGATCCGGCAGCGCGATGCGCGGTGCGTGCCGGCAGCGCAGCCGGCCCCGGCGGGCGAAACTCCAGGCGCAATCGGCGCAGCGATTCTCTGCATGATAGTGGGCGATCGGCGCATGGCCGGCGGGATGCATGAGCGGTGGCGGGACCACGGTAGACCAGAGCGAGGCCAGCCCACCGCTGTCGACAGAACTGGCCCCGCCCCCCGGGACCCACGCCGCGATCCTGGCGCTGGCGGTCAGTGCCGTATGCAGGGGTTCTGCCCAGCGCGGCTGGCTGGCACGCCAGGCACCTATACGGGCGGCCACGCAACTGCGCTCCCGGCGTCCCCCCACGCCGGGGTCAGCCTGCAAGGGATCGGCGGGCAAGGTTGCCCAAAAGCTCACGCGAAAATCGGTGGTGGGTGCGAAAAAATCCCTAAGACCCACACTCCCGGCCAACCAGGCTTGTAGCCGCAGGCAGGCATGCTCGCGCCAGGGTTTGCCCATGCGGGTATTATCGAGCCCCCAGTCCAGCGCCCGCTCGCCCGACTCGCCTTCGACCAGGGCATGGCAAAGCTCGTGAAAAATCATCTGACCGAGATTGTCATCCGGATCGAGCTGATCCTCTGTCGCGATCAGCAATGTCCCGTGCCCATCGCTAGAGGCGTAGGCATCGGCTGTCCGCGCGACGCGAAAGCCCACCTGGGCGGCGCAGGTCAGCCACACGCGGGACAATGGGTCTTCATAATAGTGGCGAGGCTGCCGCTGGAAACCGGTCATGGGACGCCGGAAAGGGGGCTATCAGGGATCGGGATGGAGTTCATATTCGATTTGCGGATCATCCTCCGCGCCCGGCGGAGGCGGGGTGATGTGGGTGATACGGCGTCCTACGGGGGTTGCGGCAGACGCGTACGGTGTCTCTGGAGTTGAAAGGCCGTCAGCGCCGGCTGCCGTGGTGGTGGGGTCTCGTGTCTCCGAGTGCTTAGCATCAAAGTGAGGTAAGGGCGGCAACTTCAGCATTCCGGGACCGCCGGGTTGAGACAGAGGCAGC
This sequence comes from Methylococcaceae bacterium, assembly GCA_028678445.1. Lineage (GTDB taxonomy): Bacteria > Pseudomonadota > Gammaproteobacteria > Methylococcales > Methylococcaceae > UBA6136. The sequence continues at coordinate 625 of JAJRDJ010000345.1, read as the reverse complement.
CTCTCGGCATAACGCTGACCCAGCGGCGACAGTAATGGCCGGTCAGCGAACGGCCCGCGCAATGAAGGATTTTGCGGGCTCTGCAGTCCACGCTGTTCACGTATCATCTGCCGCTCATCCAGCCATCGGCGGAGCGCGCGCAGCCGCCGCAACTGGTCATAGCTAAGCCCGGAGATCGTCTCGACAATTTCCGGCTCCTCCTCCGCTTCCGTGGGACCAATCACGATGCGCGGCTCTGCCGCCGCGAGAACCGATGCCAAAATCAACCCGACGCCGATTGCCCAGGCACTGATGATGTAGCGGAAATTCATATTGAACCGACAGGGGACAGCGGGGGAGGGTGATTTCGGGCGGTTCGCAAGTGTTTTGGCATAATAGGGTGCATTTGAAACCACGGCAAATGGTGGCTCTACCTCCAAGCGGAACTCCACCGGCTTGACTCCCGCCCGCTCTCCCTATTGCCTTTATGTATTGTTCAGCCCCTGAACCAGTGAGCCCTGCTTGAACCCCAGCTTCCGTTTATCTTCGCCCCTCATGCCGATCATCATCCGGCTGATGGATGTGCTGCTGATCTGGATTGCCGGCTATGTGGCGCTGAACTTACGGCAGGTCACCTTCCTGCCCG
>JAJRDJ010000344.1 GCA_028678445.1 Methylococcaceae bacterium | reverse complement strand
TAAGGGCTGCGCGGTGCTGGTTGCCTATGACAAGCAATCGCCCGACATCGCTCAGGGCGTCAACAAGGCGTACGACGATGACCTCGGTCAGGGTGCAGGCGATCAGGGCCTGATGTTCGGCTATGCTTGCGACGAAACGCCGACCCTGATGCCGCTGCCGATTTATCTCGCGCACCGCCTGGTCGAGCGGCAGGCCCGGTTGCGCCATGACGGCCAGCTCACCTGGCTGCGTCCAGATGCCAAGAGCCAGGTCACCATCCGCTATGTGAACGGCAAGGCCGATGCCATCGACACCGTGGTGCTGTCCACGCAGCACGCCCCCGATGTCGCCGATAAGACGCTGCGTGAAGCGGTGATTGAGGACATCATCAAACCGATTCTGCCTCCCGAGCTGGTCAAGGGCGATATCAACTACCTGGTCAACCCGACCGGACGCTTCGTGATCGGCGGCCCCCAAGGCGATTGCGGTCTGACCGGGCGGAAGATCATCGTCGACACTTACGGTGGCGCGGCGCCCCACGGTGGCGGCGCGTTCTCCGGCAAGGATCCGTCCAAGGTGGATCGCTCGGCGGCTTATGCCAGCCGTTATGTCGCCAAGAACATTGTGGCAGCGGGCCTCGCCTCCCGCTGCATGATTCAGGTGTCCTATGCCATTGGCGTGGCCAAGCCCACCAGTGTGATGGTGGAGACTTACGGCACCGGCAAGATTGCCGATGACAAGATTACCGATCTGGTGCTGAAGCATTTCGATTTGCGCCCGAAAGGCATCGTCAACATGCTGGACCTGCTGCGTCCCATCTATCAGAAAACCGCCGCCTACGGTCACTTCGGCCGCGAGGAGCCGGAATTTACCTGGGAGAGAAGTGACAAGGCGGCATTATTGCGCCAAGCGGCTGGATTGCCGCCTGCTTGATTTAGGGAATGGATGGGGGACGGGTTCGCCATGGCTGAATTCGACGGACACCAAGAATCCTGGACTGTGAAGCATTAATCCAATCCATATCAATTTTTTCAACTGCGACGAGGGGCGCTGCGACGGGACATGCCCGCCAGGCTCGCCGTGGTGTTTTTTCAACGGCGCTCGATTCACCCACCTTCCGTCCGCGGTGTATCGAGCTTCGTACTCGCGACGGCAGGTGGTTCTGCAACGAAAGGAGCATTTGACCCATGAACGCTGTTCGTAAACCTGAATCTTTTTCCGACTACCGGATCGCCGATCTCGCGCTGGCCGAATGGGGCCACAAGGAGATCCGCATCGCCGAAACGGAGATGCCCGGCCTGATGGCCATTCGCGAGGAATTCGCCGACGCCAAGCCCCTGGCGGGCGCGCGGATCACTGGCTCGCTGCACATGACCATCCAGACCGCCGTGCTGATCGAGACGCTGGTGGCCCTCGGGGCCGAGGTACGCTGGGCGTCCTGCAACATCTTCTCGACCCAGGATCATGCCGCCGCCGCGATTGCCGAGCAGGGTATTCCGGTGTTTGCGGTTAAGGGGGAAACCCTGGAAGACTACTGGGACTACACGCACCGTATCTTCGAATGGGCAGATGGCGGTAATTCCAACATGATTCTGGACGACGGCGGCGATGCTACCCTGCTGCTGCATCTGGGCGCCCGCGCCGAAAGTGAGCTGTCCGTGCTGGCCAATCCTGGCGCGGAAGAGGAGCGTGTCTTGTTTGCCGCCATTAAGGCCAAGCTGGCGGTGGACTCCACATGGTATTCCACTCGGCTGGCGCAAGTTAAAGGCGTCACCGAGGAAACCACCACCGGCGTCCATCGTCTCTACCAGATGCATCAGCGCGGGGAACTCAAGTTCCCGGCGATCAACGTCAACGATTCCGTAACCAAGTCCAAGTTCGACAATCTATACGGCTGCCGCGAGTCCCTGGTGGATGGCATCAAACGGGCTACCGACGTGATGGTGGCCGGTAAGGTCGCGTTGGTTTGTGGCTATGGCGACGTGGGCAAGGGTTCGGCGCAAGCCTTGCGCGCCCTGTCCGCGCAAGTCTGGGTCACGGAAATCGACCCGATCTGCGCCCTGCAGGCGGCGATGGAAGGCTACCGCGTGGTGACGATGGACTACGCCGCCGACAAGGCCGACATCTTCGTCACCGCCACCGGCAACTACCACGTCATCACCCATGACCACATGGCGAAGATGAAGGACCAAGCCATCGTCTGCAACATTGGCCATTTCGACAACGAGATCGAAGTAGCGGCGATTGAAAAATACCAGTGGGAAGAAATCAAGCCGCAGGTGGACCACGTCATCTTTCCCGATGGCAAACGCATCATCCTGCTGGCCAAGGGCCGCTTGGTGAACCTCGGCTGCGGCACCGGGCATCCCTCCTATGTCATGTCGTCCAGCTTCGCCAACCAGACCATCGCCCAGATAGAGCTGTGGAAAGAACGCGATTCCGGCAAGTATCCGGTGGGCGTCTACACACTGCCGAAGCATCTGGATGAGAAAGTCGCCCGTCTCCAGCTCAAGAAGCTCAACGCTCAGCTCACCGAGTTAAGCGAACAACAGGCGGCCTACATCGGCGTCTCCCAGGCAGGTCCTTACAAGCCGGAGCATTACCGGTATTGATGGCATCGGGCGCCGTCGATGACGGCGCCTTTTCTCCCTGCCCTACCGGCGGAACACGCTGCGGCATTTCCGCCCCACGCTAAGGTAGTTCGCCATGGAATCCCAAAAAAAATATCCCCGCATCTTCAGTATGGAATTCTTTCCGCCGCGCACGCCCGAGGCGGAAGAATCCCTCAACCGGGCGCTGACCCGGCTCGCGCCGCTGCAACCGCGTTTCTGTTCGGTCACGTTTGGCGCGGCCGGTTCGACGCGCGAAAAGACCTTCGAGACAGTCTGTAACATGCAGGAATCACGGGGGCTGGAGGCTGCCCCGCATATATCCTGCGTCGCCTCCACCCGCACCAATGTTCGTGAGGTGCTGCACGGCTATCAGGAACACGGCATCCGCCACATAGTGGCTCTGCGCGGCGACATACCCTCGGGCATGTTGTCGGCGGGCGAGTTCCGCTATGCGAACGAACTGGTGGCTTTTATCCGCGAGGAAACGGGAGACCATTTCCACATTGAAGTCGCCGCTTACCCGGAAATGCACCCGCAGGCGCCAAACCTGAATGCCGATCTGAATAACTTCAAGCGCAAGGTCGATGCAGGCGCCAATAGCGCCATTACCCAGTATTTCTTCAATCCTGAAGCCTATTTTCGTTTCATCGGCGATTGCGAGAAGCGGGGTATCGACATTCCCATCGTCCCCGGGATCATGCCCATAACCAACTACTCGCAAATATCCCGTTTTTCCGAAATGTGCGGCGCCGATATTCCGCGCTGGATGCGGAAGCGCCTGGAAGCATTCGGTGATGACCGGCAGGCGATTCGCGCCTTCGGGCTGGAAGTGATCTCGGACCTGTGCGCGCGGCTGCTGGAACAGGGCGCGCCGGGCCTGCATTTCTATACGCTCAATCAGTCCGAGGCCGTGCTGGGCATCTGGCGGAACCTGAGGCTGGAAGCCCCGCCCTTGAAGTCTGTGGTACCTTAAAGATGCGGATGAGTGGGGGGACGCATTTGTAATTTAAGTGGTTCACTTTCTCCTTCTGCACAGCATATTCGTCAATTGCCAAAATGAGGATCGCCCTATGAGCTTGTTAGATTTTGTGAAAGATATTGGCCATTCGCTGTTCAATAGTGACGACAAGGCCGCCGAGAAGATCAAGGAACATATTCTCGCGGATAACCCCGGTATCGACCCGCTGGAGGTCAAGTTCGAAAAAGGCTTCGTTACCCTCGGCGGTTCGAGCCAGACCTGGGAGGCGGTAGAAAAGGCCATTCTGCTGGCGGGTAACGTCAAGGGCGTCGGCAAAGTCGTGAGTGAAATCCAGGTAGCCGAGGCCGCCGGCAATGCATCGGTCGAACTGGGCGGTACGGGTGCCGGTCAGTACTACGAGATCAAGAGCGGCGACACACTGTCCGCCATCGCCAAGCACTTCTACGGCGATGCCAATCAGTACCAGAAAATCTTCGAGGCCAACCGTGAGGTGATCAAGGATGCCAACAAGATTTTCCCAGGGCAGAAAATCCGCATTCCAGCCTAACAGCTATCCTCAGATCCCCGTTCGGGCCAACGGGTCTGGTCGGGGATTCTCTTTTTTTCACCTCGGCCCATGAGTAATCGACACTGGTCCAATCGCGATCTCGCTGTGCTTTGGCATCCCTGCACGCAGATGCGGGATCATGAGGCGGTGCCGCCCATTCCGGTCAGGCGGGGAAAGGGTGTTTGGCTGGAAGATTTTGAGGGCAACCGGTATCTCGATGCCGTCAGCTCCTGGTGGGTCAATCTGTTTGGCCACAGTCACCCGTACATCAACACCGCCCTCAGGCAGCAGCTCGACGCTTTGGAGCACGTCATGCTGGCCGGCTTCACGCACGAGCCCGCTATCGAACTGGCCGAACGGCTGATCGAACTGGCACCCGCGGGTTTGTCCCGCTGCTTTTATGCCGACAATGGGTCCTCCGCCGTGGAAGTGGCGCTCAAGATGAGCTACCACTACTGGCGAAACTTGGGCCAATCCGGCAAAACCCGCTTCATCACGCTGAACAATAGCTACCACGGCGAGACCCTCGGTGCCTTGGCGGTTGGCGACGTGGCTCTCTACAAGGAGACCTATGCGCCCTTGCTGATGACGCCCATCACGGTGCCCAGCCCCGACTGTTATGAACGGGAGCCCGATGAATCCTGGGCCGAACACTCGCGTCGCAAATTTGCCGCGATGGAGCGCACGCTGGCGGAACACGCGCATGAAAGCGCCGCCGTCATCATCGAACCCCTGGTGCAATGCGCCGGCGGCATGCGCATGTACGATCCCGTTTACCTCACCCTGCTGCGCGACGCCTGCG
>JAJRDJ010000343.1 GCA_028678445.1 Methylococcaceae bacterium | reverse complement strand
TCATAGCCCGCCTCCCACTCCGGGGCCGGGCTCGTCCAACAGTCGGTTCAGATCGCGGCTCGTTCCTCGCGCGATCTAACCTTATTCGTTAGGAATGCCCGGACAGTCATTCCACAATTTCCCAACCTCTGTGTCTGAAGTGGGTCATCCGGGATGGCAATTGGGCGAGCGAGGCGAGTTAACGTTGGTTTCTCGACCCATCGCAAACTTCGGGGATTTCCGCCCTCCAGGGAAACTGTTCACGCCCGCGCCCGTCAGCCAATCACTGCATCAGGCTTTCCATGACAAATCCTCGGTTCGTGATGGATCATCCCCCAGCGGCTGCGAGCCTGGATGAAGTTGAGGAGATCTGAAAGGATCTCCATCAGCTCCAGCCAGGAGAAAAGCCTCAGGAAGATTATGATGCCATCCGGTAAGCAACAAAACACAAAAAGCTACTGATGTTGATAGCCCGTCCCTGTCGGATATTGCAGTCGATCGGGTGAATATTGGTAAATGGGCTGGTTGGGTGCGGGATTGAGCGGGGGTGCGGGCCGTACCGAGCGCTGCGGTGTCATCGGAACGGGGACTTGCGTTTGAATTGGCCTGTCGGAGGGTTTCGTCAATATCGGATAGACGCCGCTACGCTGGTAGCTGAATTCACCCACGGGACGATTAAAGGTAAAACCGGCTGGGCCGACTACCAGCGCGTTGCCGGCGCGCAGAAAGGCGTCATGGGGCGGGGCAATGGAGGCGATGCCGGTAAAGGGGGAGGTGGCCACCAGCAAGCCGATGCCGCCAACGGTCATTGCCAGACCCACCGGCCTAAGCAGGATCAGGTCGGCGAGCACGCCCAAGAGACCTAGATTTCTGCCACGGCCATACCCATAGGTATCCCCGTAGTTACCGCTATCATCAACCACGGAGGCGGCGGTGTTCGGGTCCGCCACGACGGTGGCCGGAACCAGCATAACGGCGAGCAAGGCGCCCGCGCCGAGAGTCCATAATTTGATTTTCTTCATTAACTTATCCTGTGCGCCGTGCGGGCGGCCCGCTGAGAAATTACCATCCCGAGGGATGCGTCGACCAAGCAGAAAGTTTACATGAATGCGCTGGTCCTTGGTTTCGCATGCATGGCCATGTGCCTATAATCACCTTGTCTATACCTTTACACCCATGGAGTTATTTATGAGCGAACTGATCGTGATTGGTTACGATGATGCCTTCAAGGCCGAGGAAACCCGTATCAAGCTATTGAAATTGCAGCGCGATTACCTTATCGATCTCGAAGACGCGGTGGTGGCCGTCAAGGACAAGGACGGAAAGATCAAACTGAATCAGGCGTATCCGCTGACCCAAATGGGCGCTGTCGGTGGTGGTTTCTGGGGCGCCCTGATCGGCATGCTGTTCCTCAATCCCTTGTTGGGCGCGGCCGTCGGTGCGGGCGCAGGCGCCATCTCCGGAGCGCTGTCGGATGTAGGCGTCAATGACAAGTTCATGAAAGAGCTTGCGGAGAACTTCAAGCCGGGATCTTCGGCACTGTTCGTGCTGGTCCGCAAGGTCACCCCCGACAAAGTGCTGGAGGAATTAAAAGGGTCGGGCGGAAAAGTCATCCAGACCTCGCTGTCGCATGATGATGAGTCAAAACTCCAGGCGGCTCTCGACGCCGCGCAATCGGCCTGAGGCTGATCTCCGGCTGTATACCGGTGTCCAAATAAGTCAGCCTCCTTCGAGAGATTCGAGAGATTGTTAGTGGCCCGGCCGCTTGAGAAACGCAGGCAGCCGAGCCGCTTCCTCCCAAAATGAAAGCCCGTGCAACGGTGCTACACCATCGGCCTTCCGCTGCCTGACCGACTCGATCCAGTCGGCCGGTATGGCGAAATAAGCGCCGCCATGCCCCGGCGCCAAGAAAGTGGCGAGCCCCACCAGCTTGCCCCGCTGATCGAACAAACCGCCGCCACTCCCGCCCAGTGTGAAAAATGCCGAGGTCTCGATGATGCGGCTGCCGCCGAATGGATGGAGGGATTTGACGGTACCCGCCGAGTACGACATACCCAGCGCCCGGGGATAACCATAGAAAGACAGGGTCTGTCCTGATTTCAAGGCGGACGCCTTGCCGATGCTGGCTTTCGGCGCTCCAATGCCGGGTGTATCGAGGACACAGAGATCGCGCAGGGTATCCGCCCGTTCCCCGGTCACCGCAAAGGCCTCGAATCCGCGGAAAACGGCGATCTTGCCCCCATTGCGCACGACATGACAATTCGTCACCACACTGCCGGGGCCGGTGACGACGCCGGAGCCGTAGAACATCTTTCCCTGGGGATCAACCCCGCGAATTTGCACCACACTCCGTGCGGCCGTATGGTCTGCTTGCGCCCATGCGGACGGGAGCACCAAAACGGCCAACAGGGGGCTCAGTATTCGCGGCAAGGTGTTCATGAGGTTTTATTCTCCTGTCTGAAGCGCACGAGATGAATTTGAAAATCCCTTCCGCCTTGAGTTCCCCCTCTCGTTCCGGCGGACGAAGTGCGTCAGCAGGTGCTACCAGTCCAGGCCCGGGATGCCGGTGGACTGGATGAAGCGTGCATTCAGGCCGTCCTCGTAGCGTGGTAAAACCCCCTCTCTGTTCCAAAGCCGGAACGCCAGTGCTGCCGTTAATACCCGAATCGGGTAGTCACGGGGCAAGTGCTGCAGATAGGGCTGGATAGTGTAAAAATCCTTTGCGCCATACTGCCGCATGATGGAGCGCAGACCGCCATTGCGCGGACCGATGTTGTAGGCCAGTAGCCCGAGAAACAGGTCGCCGTTCATCTCATCGAGATAATGGCGCAAGGTAGCCGCCGCGAGATGGGCGTTGTGCTGTGGGTTGCGGAAATCCGGTTGCACTCCGTGGAACTGGTTTCTGACTTCCTCCAGCGCCGCCCTGGGCGGCGCCGTGATCTGGAAGATGCCACGCCCGCCATCCTTGCTGTCACGGGGCACGAAGGACGATTCCGCCGCGCCAATACCCACCAGCAGCTCCTCGTCGACGCCATGGGTTCGCCCCGCCTCACGTAGCATCGGCAAGAAAGGGCGCGATCGATCCAGAATCTGTTGCAACTGGTCGAGATTGGCGCGGCGGTAAGCGGCATAGACCTGATGGGCGATGCTGACCCTGCCAGCCTCTTCGACGCCGCCGACCATATCACGCAGATTAGAAAGATCCTGCCGGAACTCCGCTCGGGCAGCAAAGAGCAGTGCACCCGCCGCCACCAGACAGGCAGCCATGGCTGCGCGGGCCGGTCCCGAGCGCTTCAGCCAATTTCGTAACCGTAGCCATAGCCAGAGCAGAACCGAACCGGACAAGGCCAGTAACAACACCGTGCCCGCGAACGGCAGCAGGCTTTCGGTGAGCCCGGTACCGCCAAACCAGTCAGCCGCGCGTCCCAGCACGGCGATGGTGCCGATCATCCCGGTCAAGGCCAGCAGGCCAGACTCCGCCACGAGCAGTAACAAGCGTTTCCACTGGTTCCCATCACGAGCCGCTGCCTGCCTCAGCGGTGCCTTACGCCGGGGAATACCCTGGGCTGAGCGGGGTTGGGAGTGAGTTTTACTCGAATATTTTTTACGAGGCGAGCGCGCCACCGGTCATTGCCTTTATTCAGATTGGACGTGGATAGTAGCAAAGGACTGTGGAAGAGTTCTCCCTGCTATAGAGGCGGCATTAACAACGCCGTTGGTGCCAGCCACTTTGGTGGCTGGCTCGGTTGGGTTTTTCATGCGTCCTTGGGACCGCGGGTATCTCGCTCGTGTGCAGGCAGGTGTCCAGCTTTCTGCAGGTGGCAAGCGGATCAGCCACTCAAGGTTTCTCGAAGGGACTCGGGCGTGTCATACCGGTAGAGGAAAAACACAGCCCGGTGTTTCCCGTTAGAATAAACCTTGCGACGCTTGTCGATTACCCCTTCCCGGAGCATGTACACCCACCATTTCCACCTCACCGAGCTACCTTTCTCGATTGCCCCGAATCCCCGTTACCTTTATCTGAGTCCGCAGCACCGCGAAGCGCTGGCGCATTTGCTGTATGGGATCGGCATCGGTGGTGGATTTGTGGTGCTGACCGGCGAGGTGGGGACCGGCAAAACCACGCTGTGCCGGGCGTTGCTGGATCAGTTGCCCGAAGATGTGGATATAGCGTTGATCTTTAACCCGCGCCTCAATTCCCGCGAGCTGCTGGCGAGTATCTGCGATGAATTGCATGTCCCGTACTCGGGGCCCCGGGCCAGCCTCAAACAGCTAATCGATGCGCTGAACCAGTACCTCCTGGAGTCACACGCGCGCGGCCGGCGTGTGATTGTGTTGATCGATGAAGCCCAGAACCTGCGTTTCGATGTGCTCGAACAGGTACGGCTACTCACCAATTTGGAAACGAATCAGACCAAGCTGCTGCAGATCATCCTGGTGGGCCAGCCGGAGTTGAACCAGATTCTGGAACGAGACAATCTGCGGCAGCTTGCCCAGCGGATCACGGCGCGCTATCACCTCAACCCGCTGTCCCTTAAGGAAACGCGGGACTACATCCGCCATCGCATGACCGTCGCCAGCGGCTCTGAGCGTGTCTTCACCGGAACCGCCATCCGCGCCATTCATCGCCAGTCACGCGGCATACCTCGGCTCATCAATCTCATTTCCGATCGCGCCTTGCTCGGGGCGTATACCCTGGGCAAGCTCCGGGTCAGCGGGCGGGTCGCCTGGCGGGCGGCACGTGAACTGATGTCCGCCATGCGAAAAAAACCGTCGGGATACCGTCTGGCGTTGTTGCTCATCCTGTTACTGACCTCACTGGCGGGTGCGCTCTACCTGGATGCGATTCCCAACACCTGGTCTCGCTGGTTATCCAAGGTTGAAACGCCCGACATCCTAAAATCAGATGAAATGGCCACCGCTGACGCTAAAACCCCGCCAACCACGGTAACGGCTCCGGAAACACCTGCCCCGGCCAGCGAAAATAAAGCTCCGCCGCAGGCAGTCCCCATGCCAGCCCCGGATCACATCCCGGCGCCGCCCCCCAGCACACCGGTTTTCGCCGAATGGATCGGCAGCCCCCAATTTGGCAAAATCAGCGCGCTGGCGAAGCTCCTCTCCCTCTGGTCGCTACCGGTGCCCGAGAATACGACTGACCCTTGCGCGTTGGCGCCATCCCAGGGCTTGCGGTGCCAAATCGTTCAGGGATCATGGATGCAGTTGAAAAATCTCAATTTGCCGGCGGTGCTGGAATTTGTCCTGCCCAGCGGCGAGCGGCGCCATGCGGCGTTACTCCACGCCGGGAATGAGCAGGTCGAACTGGCGAATCTTGCAAGCTCGGCCCGTTTCGGCATCAGCGAGATTCTGCAGCTGTGGTCCGGAACCGCCGTGGTGGTCTGGAAACCTGTTCAGGATGAATTGAAGGTCCTGAAGCCCGGCGCCAATGCGCCCACGATCAGCTGGATACGGAGT
>JAJRDJ010000342.1 GCA_028678445.1 Methylococcaceae bacterium | reverse complement strand
GCCTTCCCCGCGACCGAACCCGGCATGGCGGCTCTGCAAACCTTGCTGCCGCTGGTGCTGAAGCTGGTCGAGGAAGGCGCCTTGACGCTGCCGCGCGCGATCGCTTCGCTGACCGCCGAACCGGCCAGGGTCCTGGGGCTTGATACGGGGACCTTCCGTCCCTCCGCGCCCGCTGATGTGTGTGTGTTCGATCCCGCCGCCGAGTGGACGATCGGCGGCGACACCTGGCTGAGCGCCGGGCGCAATACGCCTTTCTGGGGTCAGACCGTCAGGGGCCGGGTAAGCCACACCCTGATTGGCGGCCGGCGGGTCTTTGCCCTGAGCGGCGGGTAACGCCATGACGACGTTGGCCCCGCAAGGTACCTTGTTTATCGTATCGGCCCCGTCCGGCGCCGGCAAAACCAGTTTGGTCAAGGCCCTCCGGGGGGAGTGTGACGGTCTGGCCGTTTCCGTTTCCCATACCACCCGCGCCCGGCGTCCGGGCGAAACCGATGGCCGAGATTATTTCTTCGTCAGCCGTGAGGAGTTCCGCCGGATAACGGATGCCGGGGAATTCCTGGAGCACGCCCAGGTATTCGACAATTTCTACGGCACGGCTCGCAGCACCGTAGAGGCGCCGCTGCAGCGCGGCGAGGACGTGCTTCTGGAAATCGACTGGCAGGGCGCCAGGCAAATACGCCAGTTGCTACCATACTGTTTGTCAATCTTCATCCTGCCGCCTTCCCTGGCCGCGCTGGAAAGGCGCCTCAGCGCTCGCGGCCAGGATAATCAGGAGATCATCGCGCGGCGCATGGCGGAGGCCATTTCCGAAATGTCGCACTATGCCGAATATGACTACCTGGTCATCAACGACGTGTTTGAAGAGGCCCTGGCCGAGCTCCGCGCCATCCTCACCGCCAGCCGACTCAGGACCGCGCGACAAGTGGCGCGGCACTCTTTGCTGATTGAAGGCTTGCTGGGCTGAGCGCCTCAATCCCCCACCGCAACGAGGTAAAGGGTCACAGCTCCCGCTCTGTCCTGACCCAGGCTTTGAGGTCGGGTGATTGGAAGCACGTCAGGTCATCCAGCAGCGCTGCCGGGTCCTTGCCGTCCAGCAGCAGCGCCCGGTGTTCAGGGCGCAGAAAACCCTCGGCGACGGCGTGATCGCAAAGGCTCAGAAGCGGTGCGTAATAGTCCGCGACATCGAGTAGTCCAATCGGCTTGCGATGAAATCCGAGCTGTGCCCAGGTGAGAATCTCGAACAGTTCCTCGAAGGTCCCGAAACCGCCGGGCAGGGCGATGAACCCGTCCGAGAGTTCCGCCATTCGCGCCTTGCGCGTGTGCATGGAGTCGACGATTTCCAGCCGGGTGATGCCGTCATGTTCTACCGGCGCTCCAGCCACCTCGCGCCCGACCAGGGATTCCGGTATCACGCCAATCACCCGTCCGCCTGCTTCCAGGCAGGCATCGGCCACCACGCCCATAAGGCCGATATTGCCGCCGCCATACACCAGTTCCAGTCCCCGCCTGGCGAGCAAGACGCCAAGCCGGGCGGCGGACTCCCGGTATTCGTCGCGCCCGCCCGGGTTTGCCCCACAGAAAACGCAGACCCTGCTCAGATCTGGAGTGGGTTCGCTGTGCCGATTCTCAGTCATGGCGGAGCATCCCGCGTCGCCTTGGCGCCTATGGCTGAACCAGTAACTCCTTCCTGATCGCCTGATCCAGTTCCTGTATCCACTCGTTGTAATCTTCGTAGATCATCACCGGCTTGCCAGCCTTAGCTGAGTAGCGCAGGTTCGAGCTATTCAGGTACTTGATACTGTAAAGGGAAAGGCTGAAATCGATTGTGACCTCGGCAATCATGTTTTCTTTGTACAGTTTCCCATTGACTTGACCCGGCTTGACCGTACGCATCTGCCAGCCCAGGTTGGTGCCGGCGCGAACGATGGCCTTTTCCACATCACCCAGACCATATTTGGACTTGGTCATGTGGATGGGGGAATATTCGATATTCTGTAGTGGAATAGTCTGACAGGCTGTCAAAGCCAGGCAGGCTGCAGCCAGCAACCCCTTCAAGTGCATGGTCTTTTTCATCTTAATCTCCTGTTCGAGTAAAGCCGGATTTCCTCTTTCACGTCCCGTGCATAAACGGGAATCGCGCCAATAATACGCATTCTTTTCCGATAACAGAATGCGCATTTTGGAACTTGTGAGGGATTATTGCAGATATGCATGACGGGCCCGTGTAGGCCTCTCTCGCCGGGCTTCCTGCATTTCAATGAACTACGGTCCCTAGCTGCTCTCTCCCGTCGAACCCACGCGTGGTTCATTTCAACCTTACCCTATTCCATGGGATTAGCGCCCCATGCACGCCTCTCTGATCCCTTGCAGCGCTAGCCTATCGATAGATGGCTGGTCTCAGCCGGATACGAACGACCCATACGATCGGGTTAAATGAGCCACCATGGCGGTTCCTATGAACCTATCCGACTGTACAGCCCGCCGCCAAAATGGTTAGATAGTGTCGAATAAAAGGCCAGTTGGCGCATGATCAGCCTCTCTTCATGCAGCGTACTGAATTTATGTCTTGACTGAAGAACAGCGGAACTCATGAAGACCTTTGAAAAGCTCTTGCTCGAGAACAAGGCCTGGGCCCAGGACAAGACCACGGTTGACCCGGGCTTTTTTGAACGGCTCGCGGATATCCAGAAGCCGGAAGTGCTGTGGATCGGCTGCTCCGACAGCCGGGTACCCTCCGAGATCATCGTCAATGCACAGCCAGGCGAGATGTTCGTCCACCGCAACATCGCCAACCAGATGATCACCACCGACTTCAACAGTCTCAGCGTGCTGCAATATGCCGTGGATGTGCTGAAAGTCAGTCACGTTATCGTCTGCGGTCATTACAACTGCGGCGGCGTGAGGGCTTCCCTGAAAAGACAGAATCCGGGGCTGCTGATGGTCAATAAATGGCTCAAGCACCTCAAGGATGTGTACCGCCTGCATCAGAGCGAACTCGAGTCACTCGGTTCGGAAAATGATCGGGTTCACCGGTTGGTCGAGCTGAATGTTATCGAGCAGATTTACAACCTCGCCCATACCTCCATCATCCAGAGCGCCTGGAAGAAAGAGCAGCGCCCCTCGCTGCATGGCTGGGTATACGGCCTGGATAACGGCATCATCAAGGAACTGATCAGCTTGCCGCCCGGCAGCGAGATCAATCCGATCTATCAGTATTCGGATTAACCCTGACACGCTTGAAACAGGGGGGGAACCGGTAAGCGGTCAAATTTCATGATCGCCTGGCGTGACCCTGTTCAGGGAATTGCCCTGACCGGCGCACGTAAGGTTTTGCCGCAAATCAGATTTCTTCGAAATATTGCACTCAGGACCCGGAAGTTCTCAACCGCCCTGGCGTTTCTAGCCCAAGCGAAAGCCGACGCTCCGACAGTCATTCTGGCGGAGACGCCTATCTCGGACAGGACTGGCTTCGAGTGAATCGGCCAATTGTTTACATTGGGCCATAGTCAGTTGGCGCAAGAACAAGGCTAACCAAACCCGTGCGACTGCGCAACACGTTACCCGCTGCGAATACCGCAAGCCACGCGTGTTGACAAACCTCTCATGCAGCCCCTATAGTTTCGATGCGATACCTGGATCACGACAGCCAGTTTTCGCCAAGAGACTTAAAGTAATACAACGCAGGAGGAAACCATGACTCATGATCCGGAACAACCCAAGGACCATTTTTGGCTGTATGTGGGCGGCGCGACGCTGGCCCTGGTGGGCGTCATC
>JAJRDJ010000341.1 GCA_028678445.1 Methylococcaceae bacterium | reverse complement strand
GCGTGCTACCGTCCTCGCGCGGCCCAGCCTCGCCTTGATACCCCTGGGGACCCTGCTGCTGTTCCACGGGATGGGGTTTCTGATCGGGTTCGTTCACCGTGGCGGCTCGAATTGGCAGCGCGCATTCGGAATGCTGATGGATGCGCCCGCGCGCCTGGGCGGGCTGATCCTGATCGCCTGGGCCGCGGCGTTGCTCGCGATCGGCGGGGTCGAGTGGCTCAGGCCGGCGCTCTTCGACCAATGGTTCCGGTCGATCTTCGGCCATCCGTGGCCGTACCGCTGAGGCCGACGGCCGGCCCCCGAAACGGAGCCAGGGCCAGCCTGAAGTGTCCTCATGTACCTCAATGTCGGGCCTGAACTTGGGGTTGCCAGGGCAAGATTGCCGATGTCAGCTTTACCGCCAGCATTCCAACGGCTCCACCGACGGCCGAGGGTAGAGATGGTGAGCTCGATGCTGAGAAGACCGGTCACTCAGCCCTGGTTGGATCGGATGGCCGCTGTCGGGCTCGGCGGTGAACTGGCAGTCCCGGCCATAAGCGGGTGTTGGCCAAGGGCGCCTGCCAGGGCGTCTCGCGTGGCTTGAATCGTCGATGTCCACGAGTGCGGAATGGAGCCCTCCTGAGCGGTTCGCATCTGGGTCCGAGCGACAGGCCACAGGGTCCGTGCCACAAGGCCGTCTCTAGAGAAGCAGTCTGGCCCTTCGTCACGCCCTTCAACGCCGCCCGCTCAGTCATCAACCGACAAACCACATCGAGGTCATCGTGGACGGATGCGAATCCAGCTTGACAACGTGAGAAGTCCCCCTATGAGTGCCTGATCAGGATGGCAGCGCATAGGCCGGGTGCTGGTGCAGGGTCAAGGCTTGACCGGTGGACGGGGATGCCTCAGGCTTGGCGAAAATTGGAGGGCTTGAATGGCGCGGCTTTTGTCCCTTACCGCAGATCACGTGGCAAAGGTTTATCAGGCCTTGCCCGACCGGGGGGTACCGCCGGGCCAACAGCTGCACGATGACGCCGACTATGCCGATTGGGTGGCGCACATCGTGGCCAGCAATCCGGCGCCTGATGCCCCTACGGCCTTGTTCGCTTATGGCTCGCTGATCTGGAAACCGGAAATCCCCCATACTGCCGAGGTCGCGGCGACGGCGCAGGGTTGGCACCGGTCCTTTTGCCTGCGGATGCTGCGGTTTCGTGGCACGCCAGAGCAGCCCGGCCTGATGATGGCGCTGGACCGGGGGGGCATGTGCAAGGGGGTTCTGTTTTCCCTGCCGCCACACGACCTGCCCGGTCAGTTGAACACGCTGTTCCGCCGAGAATTCACGGTCAAACCAATTACCAACATGCCGCGCTGGATCAAGGTTGGGGTTGCTGGCCAACCTCGGTGGGCTTTGGCCTTTGTGATGAACCTGAAATCGCCCAACTATGCCGGTCGTCTGTCGCACGAAGCTGTGGCCGATGTGCTGGCGCGGTCGTGCGGCCATTGGGGTACCGGGGCGGAATATCTGTTGAACACGGTCACCCAGCTTGAGGCACGGGGCATCCACGACACCGCCCTGTGGCATCTGCAAAAGCTAGTGGCGGAGCGGATCGACGCGCCGTGAACGGCGGGTCCCAGCCCCTTCCGCGAGAGGGGGCCTCCTGGCTCGCCTGGTCATTGGCAACAAGGTCATCAATCATGAGATGACCTGAGGCCTGCGGCCGACCCCGCTGGAGGGGCTGGTGGTGTACGAGGTCAGCAACTTCCTCATCAGAGCGGGCTGGGTCTATGAGATCAACAGTATCGGTGCGCCGATCGCGCCCCTCATGCCATATCTTTGAAGTCGACAAGGCATGCGTCGCGAATGCAGAATCGGTCTCCGGCGAGGAGGTGACACATGACGAACCAGCAGAGCCAGGCCATCATCAAGAGCGAACTTGCCCGCCTGACATCGGAGTTCTTTCGCGCCGTGTCTTTCGAGGTGGGCGAAACGCCGCCCTACGAGATCATCCATGCACTCTTCATCGACTCCGGGCTCATCATCAAGAACTCCGGGGCAGCGCCAGAGATCTCCACGGTTCAGCAGTTCATCGAGCCTCGCCAGGCCATGGTCCGCACCGGAGAGTTGACGCGCTTTCGCGAAGTGGAATTGTCCGAAGCAACAGACATCTTCGGCAATGTCGCCCACCGGTTCAGCGCCTATGCGAAGTCCGGCACCATGAAGGGCGCGCCGTTCGAGGCGCGAGGCATGATTTCCACCCAGTTCATCCGGACGGGCGGAGGCTGGAAGATAAGCGCCATGGCCTGGGACGACGAGCGTCCAGGGCTCTCGCTACCCGGGCACCCCTAACCAGCCGAGTTCGGGCCCGCATGAAAGCGCGGCGAGTTCCGCCACCATGACGCCCAAGCCATCCATCAAACGGACAGCAAGCGGCAGGCTGGCGATTGCCGCTCATGTCAAACGGCGAGTGGCTTCTTTCAGGCGCTGAAATCGGCCGGCAGAACTTCTGCTTTGGGTCGCAAGCGGGTGTGGAGCGCCACGCCCTGGCCGGCCGCTGTCAGACAGTTGCTGTCGGTCAGCCGATAGACGCGCACAACGGCGGGGGGCAACCGGTTTGAATTGGCGAAGCGGTTTCGTCTGACCGGTGCTCACGTCGAGGTGGCTGTTCCTCGTGCCGGCGGCGCGCAACATTTCCGCGTGGCCAGAGCCATCAGCGTCTGGCTGGCAGTCCCATCGGCGAATCCAACTTGTTGACATAGTCGGTGACAGCCTTCGATGTGGTCGGCTTCCCCTTCATTCTCAGCATTTCGCGGGCCCGATTGACGATGTCGCCCCGATTAATCTCGAAGTCACCAACGCCTCTCTCGGCCTTGGTGCGGTGCATTTCCCCG